>CAXZAB010000048.1:0-12037 GCA_964293715.1 uncultured bacterium
GTCATATATGATGTATTCAGCTTTTTGGACGTCTCACGTTGGAGATGAGAAAAAGTTGAATCGTATCGTGTAATTCAAAAAGGAGCCGGAGATCATATCGTAAGCGGTTTTATTAAACGTTATATGAAGAGTCGTCCTTACCGGACTCAGACGGTATCTAACTATATTATTCTATCTAAAATGAAGTCCCGCTGGGACTTAGACTTCATGGAAATCGGGTAGCTATCTAAAATACCGTTTCTTTTCACATTACCAAAAGAGCTCTTTCACCTAAATCTACGATACTGCGATAACCTCAAAACCCTAAAACCCTAAAACCCTAAAACTTTTTTAATCCAACCAATCCGCTAGATCAGCGTTCTATAAAAAACCAGAAACCCGGACAATGTCTCCAAATAAAGGCATTGACAGGATAGGCCTGATTTAGAGATTGGAACAAAGAGAAATAAGCGGAGAACTTAATGTCCGAAAGTATAAAATACACTATCATCCTGTTGGTGGGACTACTGCTCGTAGCGCCACTGGTGGCAGAGACTCCAAAGGCAAATAATCTGGAAACCTACTCATATCAGTATATCGTAAAACTTTATGAGCGTGGTGAAAGCCAGTTTCTGGATGCTGAAATCCAGAGTTTTATGGCGCAATATCCGCAGAGCACATACCGTCACTACCTGCGTTTTTTGAGCGGGAATCTGCGGCTAGAAGAAGAACGCTATGCCGAGGCGCTGGAAATCTATGACGAAATTCTGCATGAGGATATCGAGCTCTCGGTGCGCCATCAGATCAATCTGCATCGAGCTTTGAGCTTGATTGGCCAGCAGGATTATCCGGCGGCGATGAATCAGCTGCAAGCCTTACAAAATGAGACGAAAGATACCTTTATCTTAGCGCAGGTCAACCTTTACAAAGCCAGACTCTATAAGGATCTAGGGCAATATTACAGTGCCAAGCTGTCCTATGAATATACTCTACGGCACAATCCCCAGCCTCAGGTGGAATATGAATACTTTGAAGTCCTCCTAAAACTGGATAAGGACACCGAAGCCGAGGCTCTTTTGGCCGGCATTGAAGAGCAGAGCCCGATTTATGGCCAGAGCAATATCCTGTGGGCACAGTATCTTTTGGATAACAGCCGCTATCAGGACTTTGAGGAGTTGATGCAGGCTACTGCTCCCTTACAGATCCTTCCGCAAATGGAACTGCTTAGAATCAGACAAGCAATCAATCTGGACGACTTCGCTAAAGCCTCTGAAATCCTGGATAGCACTGATAATAAAGGTGATTATTACGATTATTATAGAGCGCTGATCTTGGTTCATGAGGGAGACAATAAAGAAGCTGATTTTCTCTTTTCCAGATTGGTAAAAGATGCAGAGCCTGAGCTCAAAGTGCTTGGTTTTTTGGAGCGGCTGAAGATTATGTATCTATCCCAGCCTCAATCCGCAATTCGTCAGCTGAGAGAGTTTATAGACAATCCTCAGAACCAGGTTGCCAGGGCTGAACAGCTTTATACGAGGGGCTATTTTGCCTTTCAGGAGCAAGATTTTGCCGAAGCCTTGAAATATCTGGCCCAAGGACGGACCGAGAGTACCAGCCGTATGCAGATGGCAGAGATGGATATCCTCATTGCCCGCAGCTGGCTCCTGGCCAAAGATAATCCCCGTGCATTGCAGAGTTTCAACCGCTATCTCAATCTTTATCCCAAAGCCAAAGACCGGGATACTGCCCTTTACTATCTGGGTTATCTGTATTATGAAGGGAAGGATTACACCTTGGCAGCCAATGCTTTCGATCAATTGATCCAGGAGCATGCCGAGTCCGGCTTTGTGCCATCCGCTAGATTCTATCTGGCCGAAATGGACTATTATCTGGCAAATTATAACCGCGCCCTGACGGCGTTTCAAAGCATAGTGCAGGCCGAGCCACAGAATACCTATGCCGCTTTGAGAGTGGCGCAGATCTATTACTATTTGGGCCGTTATGAGGACGCCGAGAATAGCCTGGCGGGGCTTAGCCCCAGTTATGATTCCTTGATTCTAAAGGGACATATCAATTTTAACCGTAAAGAGTACGCCGAGGCTCTGCAGCATTTTAGTCAGGCCGAAGCAGTTACGACAAGCGAACTACGCATTACCGAGGCCAAAAGTTACCGCGCCCTTTGCCTGTATCAGATGAAGCGTTATGAAGAGGCCACCCAGGTCTATCTTCAGCTTTATCAAGGCACACAGAGCCCGGATACCTATCTGTATCTGGGAGGTAAATCTGCGTATGCTGCCGGCGATTACCATCTGGCCCTGGAGCTTTTTGATCAATTTGTAGATACTTTTCCGGATTCCCAATATTTTCTGCCGGTGCTGGCCGATATCGCCAATAGCTATTACAATATGGGGAATTATGATCAGGCTTTGGATGACTACCGCAGCATCCTGCTCAGATTCCGTAATGTCAAAAAGATCGAAGCTGCCGATCAAGCCCTTTTGAATGAGGTCTTCACAGGCATCGAGCTTACCCTGCGCCGGCTGGATGATCCCGTCCTGGCCTATGACGTGGCGCAGCTGGCAGATACCTTCCAGAGTGAATATATCCGCTTTGAACTGTCTTATCTCGTGCTCAGGATCTACGCAGAAGGGGAGCAGTGGAAAGAAGTGCTGCTCAGTGCTGAAAAAATGAGGGAAGACTTTCCCGGGCAAAGCCGGATGGAGGTGGAACTCCTGATGGGGCAGAGCCTGCTCAAGCTGAATTCCTATGATGAAGCAGATTCGCTTTTGAGCGTTCTTTATGAGGACACTCAGGATCTGCGGGCTTTGGTAGCCTGGGCTGAGGTGGATCTGGAGCTGGGAGATTATGAAGCGGCGCTGGTCAAATATCAAAGCGCGCTGGAGCTGGACCCCGGTCCGGCGCTTTGGAATGAAGCGCTCAAGGCCTCTGTGGTAGCAGATTATCTGAAATTTGAAGAGATCTGGGAGCGTGGCGCAGCATATGCAGATCAGCTGCCGCAGGCGAGATTGCTCAGACTGTCTCAATTGATTGACGATTCCCGGTTTGAAGAGGCAGGACCTTGCGCGGATAGCATTACCATTGAAAGCCCAAACCCGCATGATCATGCCACTGCTTTTTCCTCAAAGGCTTTGATTTTGTTCAAAAATGAGCAGTATGAAGATGCCATCGCAGACTTCAAAAAGACCATGATCCTCTTCCCTGATTATGTGGATATCAGTGGGCTCTGTGCTTTCCACGTGATTTTGAGTTATATAGCTCAGGATGCCCGCAAAGAGGCAGAGATGCATCTTTTGGATTACAGCCCTCTACTTACCGAGGCGCAGCTGCAGCAGATCAATGAAAGCATGGGGGAGAGGCGGTGAAACGCTGTCTTCTGATTCTAACGCTGCTGTGGACCGCGCTGTACGCACAAATTCAGGTTTTGCCGGATATCGAAGTGAGCGGTGAAAGCCAGATCAAGATTCATCTTTATAAAAAAGCGCTGCCGTATAGCCGTGAGAGCATTGCCAGAGATAGCATTATGGCTTTTGTCCCTTCTTCACTGCCCCAGTTGGATCTGCCGCAGCGGGATCCTACCCCAAAAAGCCTCAGACACTACCTGAATCTGCAAGGGGACAGCCGATGGGGGGGAGATGCGGTTTACAAATACTATCCTGCTTCAAGCTGGCTGAACGATGCCAAAGCGAGGCTGTCTATGAGGTTTCCCAAAAAGGAGATGCATTCTCATCATCTTAATCTGGGCCTGGATTTTGGCGTAGAGGAAGGAGATGCCTTTGGCCTTGCCCTCTCGCACTTTGACACGGAGATGAAGGGCCTGGATAGCGAATATACGATGGCTACTGTGACGTCATACCTGAGCAAAGTGGATATTATGAAGCTGAAGATCCGGCAAATGTCAAACGAACTGCGCGGTTATAGGATAGAGCAAGACAATGGTGGCACAACTTTCGAAGGTGATGGGCTGGGCTTTACGCATCAGAGCCTCATGGATTTTGAGAATTTCACCTGGAGAAACAGGCTTTATCTTTATGCCAAAAAGCAGATGGTGCATAGCTTCGTGGAAGTGCAGCAGGATAAAATAGACAAGTTTGGTATCCACGTGATTCATGATGGTTACAGCTTTTTTGCCGTACCGGGTTTTCATTTTCGCCATATCACGGATTACGATCAAGAGTTTAGCATCATAAATCAGCCGGAAACAGAGCGTAATGACTTTTGTGAACTCCTGGAAACCTACCGGTGGCTGAGCTTTGACTCCTCGCGTCGGAATACCACCATCCCGCTCAATCTGAAAATAGCGCTGGAACGTTCACATAAGAGCTTTTTCATCGATAGATATCTTTTAACCAATTCTACAAAATACAAAGTCAATGCTCCGACCTTAAAAGACAGCCCCAATCCTGATGTACCGGAGCTGTATTATGCGGATGTCTTTAGCAACGAAAGTGGGGTTGTTCTTGGTTTTGGAGAAGGCAAAGTGACTTTTGAGCAGGCCCTGCTAATCAACTTGAGCTATATGCCAGGTGAAGATTGGGTGCAGGAGCCCTATGCCCCACTGCTCAAGGTGGAATCCGCTCTTGTATATAAAGGACATCCTTTTGAGGCCTCCCTGGGCTTCAATCAACACTATTTTGCCAAAGATCATGATCAGGATTCCTTGCCGGAACTGTTTGACCTTAGCGTCAAGGCAGCCTGTGATCTCAGCATTCGCACTCAAATCTATCTGAGGGCGGAAAATCTTTTGAACTCCCCCAAGTGGCAGTTCAAAAGCCTACCCAGGCAGGACACCAGTTATTATGCCGGTTTTGTGCAGAGGTTTTAGGTGAGACTTGAATAGAGTATCGCAATTCCTAAGGTTCATGCTCAAGGCCATGTGTGCTGAGTACAACGGTATCCAAGTCTTTTTGTATCCCGTGACGCTCTTGTATTGGATCTCCAGCACCAGTATTCTGTTGCCCTTTACCTCGCTTTTGACCTTGAGGATACACTATCTGCCGCTTACGTTCTTTGGAGTTTTGTTGATCTATGTGTGTTTCATGGTGCTGAAAATTTATACCTGTCTTTTCCCCGGGCCACAAAAGCACCATCCCAAATTGAAGAGCGAGTTTTATGACTTGGTGATTCAATTGCATCTCGTGCTTTTTGTGACGGTTATGATACTCATGGTCTATTATATCCTGAGCCGTTTTCTCAGCTATTTTTATAGCATTGATCTGCCTCTCAAGCAGGGTGTGATGTTTCTCTTCAGAGCTTTTACGGTGTTTTTGATCCTATATTACTATCTGAAATCAATGTGGCTCCAGCCTTTGCGGGCGCGAAAATACTCGAAAAAACGATGCGACATACTCGTCACAGGGTGGATCTCCAAAAATATCTGGGCTGCGTTAAAATACACTGCCATGATGTCTATCGTAGTCTTCGCCGCAGTGAAATTGTACTTGCTTGTGATCGCATATTTTATTACTCCCGTGCTTTCCGGCCTCAGACATCTCTTGGGGCTGAAATTAGATATCGAGCTGATCCCTATCTCAGGGATCGGATCAGTTTTCTACAATCTCTTCATGCTTGCCGCAGCTTTTATGCTGTCAAACCTTCTCTTTTATCCCATCATTGTGCTCAGTCAAAAGCTGAATAAAAGCATACATCCTATGAAGATAAAGCAGGTACCTTATGGCCAAGATTAAAAAGAAAAAGAAAACCATAGCTAAACCCAGAAAGATTAAACGTAAGACAAACAGAGGACCGAGACTCGGTTTGTATCTGCTTGCTGCTCTCATAACCATAGTGATAATGTGGGCGTTGATCCGTGAACCCCAAGCTGCGCCGCAAGATTTACGAGATATGGTAACAAAAGAGCTCAAGGATCGCAAAGAAACTCCCAAGAAGGAGTCTAAACCGAAGGCTGACAAGACCAAAACCAAGCATAAAGCTAAGGACAAGGCCCGGGACGTGATAGAAGAAAAAGCAGAGCCTGTCACTGCCGTCGTCGTTCCGCCTCCTCAAAAGCCGGAGCCCAAAGCGGGAGAAACTGAGCTTGATATGGTTATCCGCTCGGCAGCCGATAAGCTTAGTGTACCTGTAAAAGCCATTAAGCGGCAAAAATCAGGCAACGTGGTAAAGTATTCAATTCCTGTCGATCGTTCGTTGATGGATCTCACTTATGCCAATATGATCTTCAAGGGCGCATTAGAAAGGTCGGGAGCTTCGCTGCAGAGCGGCACCGACGACAGCAACAAACAAACCCTGATCTTTGGGCAAGACGGTCTTCCGGATAAATATCATTTAGTACTATATTACGATTCCAGCTACTACAAAAGCAAGACCAATCAACAGACCATCACCATCGTGGTGGATGATTTTGGCGCGATCAGCCCTGATCTATTGAATGATTTCTTGGGCTTGGATACAGAGATCTGCTTTGCCATCTTCCCGCATCAGAAGTACAGCGTTCATACCATGCAAAAGGCTCAGGGTCAAGGCAGGGAAACCTTGATCCATGTGCCTATGGAGCCCCTCGGTTACCCCAGAATAGATCCGGGTCCCAATGCCATTTTGGTGCAACACACAGAGGCGCAGATCAAGCGTACTCTCACTCAGTTTATCACAGATATGCCGTCTTGCATGGGGATAAATAATCACATGGGCAGCCTGGCCACCACCGAACCGGACGTGATGCAAGCCGTGATGAAAACCCTCAAAGAACATAATAAAGTGTTTTTGGACAGCCGCACCACCAATGTCTCAGTGGCTTACCAAACCGCGCAGAAATCTCATATCAAGGCTTTTCGCAATGATATATTTTTAGATAGTCCCAATATAAATCAATCCACCATGGATGCCAAGCTGAGCCGCATTATCCAGCTCTCAAAATCCCAAAATCACGTAATCGCGATCACGCACTGTCACAACCGGGATAAGCTGGAGTATCTGAAGGCCATTATCAGCAGGCTCAAAAAGGCTGGATTCACCCTGATTCCACTCTCTGAAGTGGGCGAATACGAAGTACCGGAGATATTATGAATTTTCTACAAGCAATCTTTTTTGGCATAGTCCAGGGGCTCACCGAGTTTATTCCCGACAGCTCTTCAGGACATTTGGTTTTGGCAAAGTATTATTTTGGTTTAGAAGCTGATCTTACGTTCGATATATTTATGCACTTGGGCACCCTCTTGGCTGTGTTTATTTTCTTCCGTAAACAGATCTGGGAGCTTATCCATTCACTTTTTTGCTGGAAGCCCACTGTAGAAAATGAGCCGCACCGTAAAAATCGCGTCTTGATCGTTTACTTGTTCGTGGCCACCTTTGTCACGGGCGTATTTTATCTGATCTTCAAGGATCCGCTCAAGCAGGCCTTTCAGAGTCCCTTGCTCGTCTCTTTTATGCTCATCATCACGGGAGCGCTGATCTTCGTATCCGACTTTGTGAAAAACACTTCGACACCGTCTTCCAGTACTGGTTTCCTGAAGTCTGCCTTCATTGGTCTGGCTCAGGGTTTGTCCATGATTCCGGGCATCAGCCGCTCCGGATCCACCATTACAGCCGCGCTTTTTTGCGGGATGAAACGCAAAGATGCAGCCCATTTCTCTTTTTTGTTGTCAATCCCCATCATTTTAGGGGCCAATCTTGTTGAGTTGCCAGCCTTGCTGGCTCTTGACACCACTATTTTAGGTATCTATCTGGCTGGATTTGTAGCTTCGTTTGCGGCCGGATATCTGGTCATCGCTGCCCTCATTCGTCTGATTCAGGCAGGATCGCTTAAGTATTTTGCTTATTACGTGTGGGTGCTTGCCCTCTTCTCAATTGGCCATATTTTGTTAGTATAATGGCTGAGAACATAAACGCTCTGAATTTTGCCTCACACAGGCCCACTCTGGGGCAAAACTATCTCATCCAAGGCAGCGATGCCCATTTGATCGACAAGGTCCTGGACTATATCAAACGCGCCTTAAAGCATGACAACGAAATCGATATCTCTATCGTCTATGGCGATGAGATCAAGGCCGCTGAACTTGGCGAATATCTGGATACTTTCACCATCTTTGCCAGCTCCAAGCTCGTTATCATCCGAAACACTGAAGCCCTGCTCAAAAGAGAACTGGAGGTGGTGGCCGCATATTTTGAATCCCCTTCTGAGACCCAGACTTTGGCCATTGTCACAGAAAAGGCCAACAAGACCCTCGGTGCCTGGAAAAAGATTGCAGCAAGTTGCCACACAGTGATCTGCGATCCTCCCCGGTTTGCCAGCGAAATGCGCAATTGGCTGATAGCAGAACTCAAGCGTATGGGCAAGGTTATGACGCCCGGTGCCATTGCAGAATTCACCAATCGCATCGAGCTGGATTATTCCATAGCGGCCAATGAGCTGGCCAAGATAGATCTGCTGGTGGGCTCCCGCAAGCAAATCACCGAAAAAGACCTGGATGGCTTCAGTGGCTCCAGAGCGGGAACGCAGATAGACTTTTTCAGGGCTATGGGCGGGAAACAAACCAAAGCTGCCTTGGAAGCGGTGAACCTTATGCTGGAAGCGGATTGGGAGCCTTTGCAAATTCACTTTTCTATGTTCCGCTTTTTCACCAATCTCTGGAAAATTCAGTTGCTACGGGCAAAGCATATCACCGAAAACGAGATTAGCAGCAGACACATCGCGGATATCTATGCTTCACAGCGTAAAGAGTACCTGGGTTTTGCCAGGAATTACTCTATTTCCAGCCTGGAGAAGATTATGGATCTTCTCTTACAAACAGATTACAAACTAAAGAGCAGCACCATTGATAAAAGGCTGGAGCTGGATCTTAGTATCATCCAGATCTTGGGGCAATAATGAAACAGAGCGGAATTCTGCTGCATATCAGCAGCTTATGTACAGATTATGGAATTGGGGATTTAGGCTCTGAGGCTTATCGTTTTGCAGACTATCTGGCCCGGGAAGGGCATAAGTTCTGGCAGATCCTGCCCCTCAATCATTGCGGTTATGGCAATTCTCCCTACAATCCTATCTCAGCCTTTGCCTGGAATCCATATCTCATTAGCCCTGAGCTTTTAGTGCATGACAAACTACTTGAAGAGGATGAGCTTAAAACTCTTCCGTACAACGCTATGGTAGATTTTAATACTGTGAAGAAACTGAAGCGGCCTCTGTTGCACAGTGCCGCCCGCCGCTATCTGAAAACTCATGATATCGACCAATATATCCAGGACAATGCCTGGCATTTGAAGCCTTATCTTACTTTCTTGAAGCTCAAAGAGCTGAATGGCAGTGGCAAATGGTATGAATGGCCACAGGAGCAGCGCTTTTATTCTGAGAAATTGTTTCAGGAATATGCCCAAGTTCCTCTGGTGAGAGAAGCTGCCGCTTTGCAGGCCATTTTTGAAGATCAATTTGCCCGCTTTAAAGAGGTATTAACAGAGAAGGGTATTCAGCTCATCGGTGATGTGCCGCTATATCTCAGCTACGAAAGTGCCGAGGTTTGGGCTCACCAAAATCTTTTTGATCTTGATGAAGAGGGCCGCAGGCTCAGCGTGGCCGGAGTTCCGCCAGATGCTTTCTCCGCTTCCGGACAGCTTTGGGGCAATCCTATCTACCGCTGGGACCAACTCTTGGAAAGTGGCTTTGAGCTCTTTCAGAGGCGTTTCGGCCATATCCTGAAGTTTATAGATCTTTTGCGTTTGGACCATTTTATCGGCTATGTAAACTACTGGAAGGTGCCCTGTCCTGATGCCAAGATTCCCGAAACTGCCCAAACCGGAAACTGGGTGCGGGCTTTACCAGAAGCCTTTTTTGGCAAAATAAAAGAAGAATTTGGCACAGAGCGCTTTATTGCCGAAGATTTGGGTATCTTGAATGAAGATGTCTGCCAGGTCCGGGATTCTCTGGGTTTGCCGGGTATGATTATCCTGCAATTCTGCTTTGAAGAAAGCGTCCCGGATGTGCAAAATTTCCCCTCAGACCGCTTTATCTATACCGGAACCCATGATAACAATACCACCTTGGGTTGGTGGAACGAACTGCCTCCCAATTCCGCTTCCAGGCTCAATCTCAGTGGCTTTTGCAATCGTTTCCTGCCACAGCATGAACTTCCGTGTGAGGATAATGTCTCTCAGGTCCTTATCGATATAGCGCGTCTATCCGGCTGTGAGAAAATGATTTTTCCCATGCAGGACATCCTGGGTTTAGACAGTGATGCACGGATGAATATCCCCGGCACCGCCTTGGGTAATTGGCAATGGCGCATGCCGAGGCCCATCTAAAAGTAGTATAGCCGGATTAATCTCCGGTGACGATATTTACACTGGCTCTCACCACTCCGGCGCGGATTCTGGTATGAGGCTCAAGCAAGCACTCCTGGCCATCATGGCTACGGAAGAAGGCCTGTTGTGAAGCGGTAAGCGGGATCTCGCCAAAGCCCTGAATCAGGATCAAAGTTGCTTTGATCGCCTCCAAGCCGGTGTTGATTACTCCCTGTTCCAGTCCCAAATATTTCACCAGATCTCCCTCTTCTACAGTAGGGCAGATGATGCCGATGACGCCGCTATCTGCCAGGCGCTTTAGCTCCTGTAGATCAGGGCTGTAACCCAAGGCCAGAATGCTGTTTGCAGGAACCACTTCCTTGGACGGCTCCGGTCTGTAATGCAAGGTACCATGCACGGTGTTTCCCCAACCGATACTGGCATCCAGCCGTTTGCCCTGATAGCTGATAGCCACAGCTTTATTCTCTTCCACCCGGGTAATGGTTCCCGGTACATGAGCCAGGTAGTTATGCGGCTTGGCTTTGTAATGGATGGTCATAATGGCATTCTTTTTATCATAATCGATGATCTCACCTGTGGCGGGAGATATCGCCAATGCCACTCCGGAGGTGCTTAGTTTCTGTGCCAGCATATCTCCTTGATACACAAAGTCTCCGATATGCTTTTTCAGATACCAGTTGATCTTTTTGGCGGGAATGTTCATTTTATCCGCGAGGTTTACCTTTGTGGGTTTTGAGCTATAATCCTGGATCTCCGAGGCTACTATTATGCCGCTGAGATAATCGATAAACTCCACTTTGCCTCGCACCGGAGATTTAAAAGGCATTTTATGCCGGCTTTGAGGCAGAGCATCCATCAGTATCTGATCAAAATCAATCTTATCTCCGGCCTGAGTTTTGAGATGCCCGCGAATCTGCGCTTCGGAAGCATCCGGACAGTATGAGCAGGCATGGATCACATAGAGGCGGGGCGGGTTATAACGGTTTACGGCCACGATATCATCCGGCTTTACCTTCTCGGCTTCGGCAGCCAGAATATCGCCATTGTAAGGCAGTTCTACCACACGGGTAAATTCACCTTTTTGGACATCGTTGTTATTGCCAAAGACCAGATCCGGCGCATCCTGAGGATACAGGTTCAAAGCTGATTCTGCCACAGGGTGGTAGCTATCCCGGGACAGCCTGGTATCGATGATGATGGGCAGGTGTGTAGTCACAGTGCGGGTGAGCTCTTCGCCATTGATAGAGCACTTCTTGGCGGCGTTAAATACGATAGTTTGCCCGGCTTTGGCTGCGATCACCTGGAAGGCATCGCTCTTAACCTTCAGGCTCGTTCCATCCGGCATTACAGCTTCCAATACGGAAACGTTCTTCTTCTGTGTAAAATGAGGGCGGACATAAATCGCCAGATTCAGCAGGCAATCTTTGGCCAAAAGCTGTGTAGCCAAACCTGCATCACTCTCAGAGAGCACTCCCAGATGAGGGCTGATGAAATAGCGGTCTATGGCCAATTCGGTGATGCCGCTGGGCTTGAAACCTGAGATCAAGATATCGACGCACTGCATCTGATTTTGGGCATGGGCAAAAACCCCGCCGGCGCCGATCACCAGATCAATGTCACTGGGATAAAAATAGTGCTTCTTTTCGTTTTCTATGTATTCAAATTTCTCTTCATACTTGTCTCGGACGCTATTCTTGAGAGCATCCAGATAGCCCACCTTCTCGGTATTGTAGTGCATTTCCTGATGCTGCAAAAAGGAGAGTCTCAGAGCGCATTTGGCCAGAGCGTG
>CAXZAB010000049.1:0-11785 GCA_964293715.1 uncultured bacterium
GCTTCAGCAGGTTGTCCTGAGTATTGGTATAGCCGGCGGAAAGCATGAGCAATCTACCAATACTCATATGATCTGAGATGGTAAAGATCTGGGAATCCACAGGTTGGGAATAGGTGCCCAAGGCATGGAAGGCAGAGCCGGTCTGAGCGAATTCAAAATTCAGGAAGTTATTGAACACATACATCCTAAGGTAAGCGTTCCAGGCCAGATTCGTCCGGCTGGGAGAGAAGGGTTCCATGTTTTTATTGATCACAAAAAAGCTCGCTAAATCTTCGGGATCCAAAACGATACCGGCAAATTCGGGCTCTATATCGTAGGCTTGCAGATCTTCAGCGGTGAGCGGACCGGGGATGGTATTGAAATTATAGAGGCTGCCTGCCACTTCCATGCCGATCATCACATGCTGTTCCGGCACATTGAGCCTGAAATCCATGCTCAGCACGGCATTTTCCCGGGCCATCGCGGTATAGACGGTATCGCCAAAAGCATCCTGATATCGATAATAGGCCTCATCCAAAGAGCTGATCACATCGCGGTGACGAGAGCCGTTGAACGCGATCATAAAACCATCTTCACTGCCCAGTCTGAGCCTGGCAGCCTCGACTCTCTGCTTGAAAGTGCCGCTCTTATAATCGCCATCCTGAAACGTGGTTTTGCGAACGGATTCTCCCCGGATCGCATGTAAGGCAGCATAGCGGCCATAGAATTTGGCATGCAGACCGCGGATGTTTTTGCCGGCGAGGGTATAATCTGAGATATTGGGAGTGTAATCTCCCAGAAAAAGATCAAAGTTTGGCACCTTAAGGCCCAAGGTATAACGGTTTACAGACTGCTGATTGGAATCTTCCAGGCTGGAGACAAGGAGATTGGCCTCAAGATCCAGAAAGCCATAATTTCCATACACATCAGCCCAGGTGCGGATATCGTTTTTGGCAGCGCTTACCTGGGGATTATCACCGGAAACGCCATAGACATTTGTGGAGAAATTTGCCGAACCGCGCACGGTGAAAGGCAGGCTGTGAACCAAACTGCCGGGCAATATCTGCGTGATCCAGGTATCGGAAAAGATCTGTCTGCCTTTGGTATCTGCCACCACAGTGGCTTTCATAATCCCTTCCCGGGGACGTGCCTGGCGATATAATAAGACAGAATTGCTGATCTGCGTATGCTTGGTCACATTCTTCCCGCCTACAAAGACTTTGATGCTGCCGGGCTCAAGATCGTCCAGCAGGGCCAGAAAGCTCACCGCCAACACATAATCTTCATCGGCAGAGATAGAAGTTTCATCTGTAAGCAAGACGAAGCCATCACTCTGAATACCTTGGGGAGAAAGAGGATGGAGCCAGTAATTGGGCAGCATACTCTCTCTGGCGGGAAGGTAATCTGTCATTCCGGAAATTCTTTTCATTTCAAAGCAGTATTCCACCTCGTCATCGGCGATCGCCAGAGCGGGAATAATTCCCCGCCAATAAGGCGAATTCGGCGAATCCCGGTACATATGCCCGTTCAGCCAGGCCTTTTCCCCGATAGACCGGTAGTTGATTTTTACAGTGGCCAGATCATTAGCAGCCTGAGTAACTTCCAAAAGCAATTCCACATCGCTGCCCAGTTTGATTTCTGCCGGACTCATATGGGTCGCCATCACGCCCCAGGATAGCATCACAGCGCTCAGTAAGAGTAGGGTAAAACACGATTTCATTATAGCTGTATCCTTCATCTTAGTAGCTAAGCTCAATGTATTTGAGGTTTCCCGCTTCGTCGATTACGGGAACGCGGATGGTGGTGGGTGCGCTGCCCAGATTTGCTTCCAATTCGGCCAGCTCCATGGCATCCAGATCCTCAGCACTGCTGTCCCGCAAAAGCGGGCCACTCTTGTAATCGATGATGGCAGTTTTGCCTTGTCCTACTGTAAGAACTTCTCCGGTGATCATAATCCGCAGCTCCACTTCGCCTTCTGTAACGATGAACAGGCTGTTTCCTTCTGCATCCACACGGGTCATAAATTCCGTACCCTTCACAGAAGCAACCGTGGTGGGGGTATGAACCGCAAAAGTACCGTTGCCGCTCTTCACAGAAGCGAGCACGCTGCCCCGCTGAATCTTAACCGTTTTGCCGAGTTTATTGCCGGTCTGTTGGGCATTGATGGTGACCACGGAATTTGAGAAGAGTTTGATCAAAGCCGAGTCGTCGATAAATTTATAGGCGGCAAAGCTTTCTGCTTTCGTACGCAAGATATCCTGGTTTTGGAGCAATTCGCCTTTTTTGAATTTCAGATTCTGATGGCTGCGCTCCAGGCTCACCTGGCCTTTGCTGGCAGAGAGTATGGCTACGGTATTGGTGGCCAAAAGCAGTGTAGCCAAGCCAAGTACCAGGATAGATACACAGAGTTTCTTCATAATTTGCTCCTTTTAGTCCTTCAGTTCCGCTGAAAAATCTCTGCCCATGAGGCTGTCCAGGATGTCTATAGCATCTTTGCCGGTATATCTGCGACCTTCAAAGATCACTTCACCGGTGGGCACGTGGCCGGTATTCAAGATATTGATTACGTCCAGATCTCCCAATCTCATCAGCATAGCCCACACATCATTGGGATCAGGGGCATTGACATCATCTGCCAAGTAGCGGAAGACAAACCACTCGCTGGCCAGGAAATTGCTCTGGGAAGTAGCTTTGTCCAGCTCGTGAAGATTGGTCTGATCATATATAGGGGTATAAACCCGCCAAGCATAATAGTATTTATCTGAGAAGGGAATGTAGTCCGAAAATCCGCTGGCATCGTGGGTACCTTCAGGCGTGCGATATACATCCACTCCGGTTTGGGCTACGGTGGAAAAACTGGGAGGGCTGTTGGGAGGAAATTCTTTGATCACGATCTGCTGTTCATTAAAGCCGGTATTGAGGGCATTCCACAAAAAGCTGACGGGGATATTCTCTACGATCGAGGGCTCTTGCCCCATGGCTTTTCCGGGGCTGATGGGATAGATGGCTCCGGCATTGCGGATCCTGATGGTAAAGATTTTAGTGTCTTCCCAAGTGGGAGAATCTTCTGCTTTTACAGATACTTCCAGCTGGATTTCACCATCCGGAAAGTAACCTGAGAGGATCGCATTTTTTAAGGTGGGGCAGTTTTTCATTACCCTGATGATGTCGATCTGAAGATTGCCCTCTGTCTCCAGCTCCGAGCTGCTGCTTTCACTGATCAGATGGCGATTGGTCAGCATGATGCTGTGGCCTGTGGCCAGAGGTTCTTTGGTGATAAAGACAGCTTGAGCAGGTTGGATCAGCACTTGGCTGTTCCACCTGAGCACTGTCTGGAGTTTGAGCTTTTGTGAGGGTCCCTGATTGGTAATGGTGAGCTGTGTCAAAATAGGCTGCTCCCCAGGGCTCACAGGATCAAAAGTAAAGGTGCTGAGGTGATTGAGATGCAACGCGCCCGGATTGAAGACAGCAGTGACGGCAGCATTCAGACCCAGACAGCACAAAGCCAGGCTCAGGATTATCAATATGCGTTTCATTGTTCCTCATCATAACAGGTTAAAGAACTCTTTATGATTTCTTGTAAGAGGTCGGCAAAAGAGAGACCTGCTACTTTTGCGGCCATGGGAGTAAGGCTGAGAGCCGTCATTCCCGGCAATGTATTCACTTCCAGAAAATAAGGAGATTCACCATCCAGGCGGAAATCCACCCTGCCATAAACAGAGCAGGATAGCACCTGAAAAGCTCGCAGGGCATAGGATTGAACCAAGTGTGCGGTAGCTTCATCTATCGGCGCGGGGGCAAGATACTGGGTCTGGCCTTTTGTGTATTTATTGTGGTAATCATACCAGCCTTGCAGGGGCTTTATCTCTACTACCGGCAGGGCTTTGCCATCCAGGATGCTCACAGTAAGCTCGCGGCCGGGGATATATTCTTCCAAAAGCACACTGCTGCAATGCAGGAAAGCTTCATTTACGGCAGTTTTGAGATCAGCCAAATCGTGCACGATGCTGATCCCCACCGAGCTGCCGGAATCATTGGGCTTCACGATCAAGGGCAGGCCCAGATTTTGGGTAATACCTATATAATCATTGGGATCATTGTAATCTTCCAAAAGGTTGCCCCGCAGCAAAATATGACGGGGACAGGGGATGCCTTCGGCAGCCACAATGAGTTTGGACACGTATTTGTCCATAGCCAGACAGGAAGATTTGTATTTTGAACCGGTAAAGGGGATTCCGGCCATTTCAAGGGCTGCAGCCAGCCTGCCGTCTTCACCGGCGCCACCATGCAGGGCATTAAACACCAGGTCCGCCTGCTGCTCCTGGATAGCCAAAAGCAAGTGTGAAAGTTTGGGATAATCTGCCGGATCCAGGTCACAGATTTCATAATTCAATGCTCTGAGCGCTTTCGCAATTTCAGAACCGGTAAGCAGGGAAATCTCCCGCTCGTCGGAAATCCCGCCTTGCAAGACAACGATCTTTTTCATGGGCCTCTACTTTATATACTTAGATGGAAAAAACTCTGCAAATCCAGGCCTATGGCAGCCTTGAATCTGGCCACCTCCCTGATGTTTGCGCCACAAAAATCTAATATTTGGGTAGGCTCGGGCAGATGATCTGCCAAAGACAAACTGTTAAAAATAGCGGCTCCCAGGCGCATGGCCTCTGCTGTGGTGGCCATTAAAATAAGATAGGCTACTTCGCCCTGATCTACATACAAAATGCTGGAGCTCACAATCTTCGAATCATGATATACATTCAGTTGTTTCAAAAGCCCCTTCTCATGCAGCCGGATAAAGAAGTCCTTGAGCCGGTCGTGAGAGACGCCCAAACTATGCTGTTTTCTTTCTTCCAAACCCTTTTGCAGCGCCAGAAAGGCATCAGGATTAAATTCTTCCACCATTTTCATGCCCTGTTTTTCAGCTTGCCGCATGGTGTAGCGTTCGTCTGCCAATACAGGGAGCTCAGTGCCCAAAAATTGACGGAAAGTATAAAACACCTTTGCCTTATAGCCCGCCCAGGTAAAACCTCTGATGTCCACATTGTCAGGATTTAACTGGATATCGATCCATTTATATTGTTCAGTTAAAAAGTCTGCAATCCTGGCGGAAATCGCTACGGTATCCAGGAGCTTACGGGTAGGAGTACAATTTCCCGGAAAATCAAAGCTGATACCCTGATAGTAGGTTCCGGTAGGGGTCACCAGGGCTTTGAACCCCAGTTTCCGGCGTTCATACAGCGGCAGAATCGCCAGCAATTCTTCGCCTTTAAAAACCTGCAATTGCAGGGCGCGCACTCCGTGTAGATCGGCCAAGGCCGCCATAAATTCAGGATCGTGCCAAAAGGAATATCTGCTTTGTAATTTCTTGCCACCGTCTGTCTGTATGTCGATTAAGTGTATCTTATATTTCATAGTTTTATGGGGTTAAATACTGCTGCACAGCAGAAAGCAATTCGCTGAGCTGAAAAGGCTTGATGATATAATCCGACGCACCCTCCACCATGGATCTGTAGGCGCTGTCTATGGTAGGATAGCCTGTCATTACCAGACAAAATAGCTCCGGATCTTCGGCCATCATCTTCTGCATCAGCTCCAAACCGTTCATGCCGGGAAGCACCAGATCAATCAAAGCCAGGGCATAGCGGCCGGGTTTGAATTTGGCCAAGGCTTGGGTAGCATCTTCCGCCATATCAACATTATATCCATTAAGCACCAGATATTCTCCGATCACTTCCCGGAGCAACCGGTCATCGTCGACAAGTAGGATTCTGGGATCCATGTGGCTACCTCGCTTTCATTGTTTTTATTCTTAAGAGGCAGCATACTCAAAGCCAGATTATAGTCAACAAAAAAAGCAGTTTTCCCGAAGAACCGGAATACATCCCAAGCCTTTACAATATTTATATTGACGGAATTTCCCCGTTTTATATTATAGTCCTACTAGATAAATAAGAGGTTATTATGAATGGAAAAGTGAAGTGGTTTAATAAAAATAAAGGCTACGGCTTTATTATTACCGAAGACAGCAAAGAATACTTTGTACATTGGAAATCCATAGTGACAAATTCACCCCGTGAACTCAAGGTTCTTGAGCAAGATGAGTTAGTTACTTTTGATCTCATGGAGACCGAAAAAGGCGTCCAGGCGATCAACATTATCAGGATTAATCCCTAACGTGAATCCTCACATGAATTGGGCGCTTTTGAAAGCGCCCATATTTTTTAGGTAATATAATGGCCTTTTTACCCACAAACAAAGCTGAGCTCAAAGCTCTGGGTATTTCCCAGCTTGATATCATCCTCATCAGTGGAGATGCCTATATAGACCATCCCTCTTTTGGGATTCCGCTATTGGGCAGGGTCTTGGAATCTGCGGGATATAAGGTGGGCATCATAGCTCAACCGGATTGGAAGCAAGATAAAGACTTTTTGGCTTTGGGACGTCCCCGGCTCTTTTTTGGCATCAGCAGCGGGAATATGGATTCCATGGTGAATCACTATACTGCCCAACGCAAGATACGCAATGATGACGCCTACTCTCCGGATGGCAAGAGCGGGATGCGTCCGGACCGCGCTGTGATGATCTATAGCAATATGCTCCAGAAACTCTTTAAAGGTACGCCGATCATCATCGGTGGCATCGAAGCCTCTCTGCGCAGACTTGCCCACTATGACTTCTGGCAGGATAAAGTGCGCAACAGCATCCTGGCAGACAGCAAGGCAGATCTGCTGATCTACGGCATGGCTGAAAAGCCCATCCTGCAGGTGGCACAGGCGCTCAAGGCCGGCCAGAACATCAGCGAATTGACCGATCTTTCCTCTACCGTGTCTTTTGTATCCAAACCGGATGGCATTAAGCTGCCGGATGCTGATCTTTGCAAAGATAAACTCACCTTTCATCAGATGAACCGCCTCTTTTATGAAAAAGCCCAAACCACGGCTCTCTATCAGCTCAACGGAGGCCGCTATATCAAGCATAATCCTCCGGCTGAACCTCTGACCAGCAGCGAGATGGACAAAATCTACCAGCTTCCCTTTGAGCGCGCACCTCATCCCCGCTATGACGGTCATGATATTCCCGCCTGGGAGCAGATCCGCCAAAGTATCACCTCCCACAGAGGCTGTTATGGCGGCTGCAATTTCTGTGCGATCTCGATTCATCAGGGACGCAAAATCCAATCCCGCTCCCAGGCTTCCATCATCGCTGAGGCAAAAAAGCTGCCCGGGGTGATCTCAGACCTCGGAGGCCCCAGCGCCAATATGTACGCCAGCAAATGCAAATTGGACTATCCGGATACCTGCAAAAGAAGGTCATGCCTCTTTCCCGGTATCTGTTCCAATCTCCATTTCGATCATGAAGTCCAAATCCGCCTGCTGGATGCAGTGGCCGCTTTGCCCAAGGTCAAGCACCTCTTTGTAGCCAGCGGCATCCGTCATGATATGGCATTGAGGAATCGCAGCTACATCTCTGTCATCGCCCAAAAATACACGGGAGGCCGGCTCAAGCTGGCACCGGAACACAGCTCCGACAAAGTTCTGAAGCTGATGGGCAAGCCTTCGATAGAGCGCTACGAGGACTTCTCCAAGGAATATTTTGCCGAAGTCAATAAGGCCAAAATCAAACGGCAGATCATCCCTTATCTCATTATCGGCCATCCCGGCACTACCACTGAAGATGCTCTGCATCTCAAAAACTGGCTGGATCGTAATCACATAAAAGTGGAGCAGGTGCAAGAATTTACCCCCACTCCTATGACCATCAGCACCTGCATGTACTATACAGGGCTGGATTTTGACCAGGGCACACCTATCCATGTCCCCTCTCCGGGAGAAATCCGGGGACAAAAAGAGCTGATTTTGGGCAAACCTCAAAGATCACAACGCAGAAAACCAAGAAGCTTTAAAAAAAGCCGGTAACAAGCAAGACTATCCCATAGTTAAACAGCTGTATCTTCAGGCAATCTTTTCATTACAGCATTCATGATACACAAGTCCGTCATTTAAGATCACACTCGTATTGGAGGGGATATATCCAGAGAAGGGTTAAAACCGATTCTGCATTTTAAGAAATAGTTTGTCTGCCGGGACTTTTAGGTTAAACTTACTTGTATAGCTATATGCGAAATGGCTTCTGGAATAGAAGTCTGTTCAAACATAGCAAAGGAGTAAATATAATGGATCAAGTAAGTGCTTTAATCACCAAATTACCCGCTATCATTCTTGTATTTGGTGGGAAATTATTAGTTGCAGCAGCCATCTTTATCATAGGTAAATGGATAGCCAAAGCCCTGGCCAATGTCTTCAAAAAAATAATCTCAAGAGGGAAACTGGATTCTACCGTAGTACAATTCTTGGGGAATATCATCTATGGCGTAGTCTTAATTTTCGTTATTTTAGCCGCAATAGCTCGTCTGGGCGTACAGACCACCTCACTCATAGCCATCCTCGGTGCCGCTACTTTGGCCATCGGTATGGCTTTGCAAGGAACTTTGAGCAATTTCAGCGCCGGTGTGATGCTGCTGGTTTTCAAACCCTTCCGCCTCGGCGATAGCGTGATCGCAGGTGGAGTGACCGGCGTCGTACATGATATCGGCATCTTCCAAACCATCATCCTGGCCAGCGACAATCGAAAGGTAATCGTACCCAATAACAAACTCTCAAACGATACCATCACAAACTTTACCGCTATGCCCACCCGCAGGGTCGAACTCAGCGTGAGTGTACCCGGCACTGCAGATATCGCAACCGTGCGAGACACCCTGCAAGCTGTGATAGCAAACGAAGCCGCCGCCCTCAAAGATCCTCCGCCCAGCATCGTCCTCACCGCAGCCGATGACAAAGCCATAGTCCTGGGAGTCAATGTTCATGTGAAAAATGCCGATTATGGCGCTGTCCATGCCCGGCTCACGGAAACCATAAAACTTGCCCTCACCGCAAATGGAGTCTGGGCGTAAACAAGTGGGAAATAAAATCAATATGAAAGACACATTCATCATCATCATTATTCTGGTAATATCTGCCGGTATGTCTGCACAAACCTGGAAACTGGATTCTGATATGTCTGTCACCATATCCCAAAGCGCTTTTAGTGATAATTGGTCGGGCACCGAACTCAGCAACATCACCTGGGTGGCAAATTCCACCAGTACTGCCGAAAGACAGCTGATGGATTGGTTGCAAAACAAGAATACGCTCAAACTCGCCTTTGGCCAAACCCACAATCAGAAAACCGGAGCGGATGCCAAAAAGTATTGGGAAAGTCCTGAGAAATCTACCGATAAGATCGACCTGGAATCGATGCTCCGCTTCACCATGCACAGTTGGGTAGATCCCTTTGTGGCCGGACGCTTTGAATCTCAATTTATGGATCTTTCGCAAGGAAATACCCGCATCGTGAATCCCATGCTCTTTACTGAGACCGCGGGTGTGATTCGCAGCTTCATCGATGAAGAAAATCAGCTGCTCACCGCTCGTTTGGGCGCGGCTTTCCGTGAAAAGATAAACCGCGATGTACTCACCCCCACCGGAAAAGAAACCCAAACTACCGTGGACGGTGGTCTGGAAATGGTTTCCGAGTATACCCAAAAGCTACAGGTCCCCCTCAATATGGATATTAGGAGCCGCCTGCAATTGTATCAGGCCCTCTTCAATTCCAAATCCGATGATCTGAATGAAGACTGGAAATCCCTGGATATGGTCTGGGAAAACATTGTAAGCACCAAACTCTTTGGCATGGTAAGCGCAAACCTCATCTTCGAGCTGCGCTACGATAAAGAACAGGTAAGTGAACTGCAATGGAAGGAAACGCTCGGCCTCGGCTTGGGCTATAATTTCTTCTAAACCCTAACCTATAACTATCTGAGAGCGATGCGGTTGCGTCGCTCTTTTTTTCTGGCATTTTTGTAGCGCATGACGCCGTTCATGTGGATAAAGGTTGCCTTGGCTGCATGTTAGCTGGCTGAGTCCAGAGGACGACCCCTGATACATAAGTCAATAAATACCGTCCTCCACTACGTTCCGGACTCTGGTATCCGCCTGTATACCTACCCAGAAGTCACTGCTGCACTATGAGCATCCGCTTTTCGTCCTACCGGACTAAATTGGTATAC
Source organism: uncultured bacterium (assembly GCA_964293715.1). Lineage (GTDB taxonomy): Bacteria > Cloacimonadota > Cloacimonadia > Cloacimonadales > Cloacimonadaceae > UBA5456. The sequence continues at coordinate 10,088 of CAXZAB010000049.1, forward strand.
AATTGTCATGCTGATCAACGAGAAAATGCCTCTCAATCTGGCCAAGCAAGGCCCGAGTGGAGAAATTTCAACCTGCCTCTTCTGATAGAATATCAACGAGGTAGCTTAATATACCTGTCACATTTGTACAGTATCTGTTCTGCTTCCGCACACTCGCCCAAAATTGAGCTTGACAAATAGTGTGCCTTTAGGGGATAAACAATAAAAGGTATAATGAATGAGATCTAAAAAGACTAAAATCGTAAAAGAACTTGAACCTCAAGAAGTTGAGGGAGTTAGCCCAGCCCGGATAGAGCATTATTTATCCTTGGGATATCGTCCTTATTTGGACGAGAAATCCCACGTAAAATGGCTTACCCTGGCTCAGATGAGTATGCGGGGAATATCGAACCGTAATGTTCGTGCTCACATTCCGCGTCGCTTCTTTCACAAAAAGCCAAAGTCCCGTTATCGCAAGAAACGGAGCCGGCGCACTAAATTCCGGTTCGTCCGGGAGTATTGGCTTTTCATCTTGGTATTTATAATAATCATTATATTTCTGATCTTTGTCTTTTGGTATCCTGACCTATTATTTTAAGGAGTAGATTTTGAGAATTTTATTAGTAAATGATGATGGCATAAACGCAACTGGCATTCGTGCCCTACAAAAGGCTTTAAAAAAAGCAGGACACCATGTAATAATGGTGGCGCCAGACCGTGAACGTTCTGCTTCTTCGCATTCGATCACTCTGCGCCAGGATATTCATGCCCGCAGGATTGCTGAGGACGAATGGTCGATAAGCGGCACTCCGGTGGATTGCGTAGTGATTGCCCTGCAAAAAATAGTCAAAGAAAAGATTGATCTGGTAGTCTCAGGCATCAATGCCGGACAGAATATGGGCGAGGATGTCTTATATTCCGGCACCGTGGCGGGAGCTGTGGAAGCGGCAATGCTGGGGCACAAAGCCATTGCGCTCTCAGTCAATGCCTATCAAAATCAGAATTTTGCCTCTGCCACCAGCTGGTTCATGAAGCTGATGGAGGAAGGTATCGCAGATTTGATCAAAACAAGCGAAGTCTTGAACCTCAATTTTCCCAATCTCCCCTTTGAAGACGTCAAGGGCGTAAGGCTCACGCAGACCGGGCACAGGAGATATTACAATTTTGTAACGATAGTAGAGGAAACTGAAGATTCTTTTTCCTACCGGGTGGGAGGAAATGCGCCGGAGTGGGATTTTGAAAGCGGAACCGATTCCGAAGCTGTAAATGATGGTTACATCTCAATCACCCCCTTAGGTTTTGAACTTACCAAGCCCAGTGCATTCCCGCCGATTTTAAGCTGGTTGGAACAAAAAAACTTGTTGGAGTTTCGGCTAACCCATGCGCTTTGAAGATCAACGTACAAGGCTGCTGGATGATTTGAAGGCAAACGGCGTTACGGATGCCGCCGTACTCTCCGCCTTTGGCAGTATCCCGCGGGAAGATTATGTCTTGCCCGAATTCAAAGAATATGCCTATCGCAACCGGCCTTTGCCTTTGAGCAAGGGACAGACTATCTCACAACCCTCGATGATCGCTATTATGATGAGTGAGTTGCAACTCAGCCCCCAAGACAGAGTCCTGGAAATAGGCACCGGAAGCGGATACCAGACAGCACTTTTGGCCGAGATCGCAAATGAAGTTTGTACTGTGGAATTGCTTGATTCTTTGTCTTTAGGC
>CAXZAB010000050.1:0-11718 GCA_964293715.1 uncultured bacterium
AAAGCCCATGATAAGCTTGTACTGGATACCCGCTTTTTTGATGATGCTTTCAAAGCCAAGTTGCTCAGCTCTATGCAGGATTTTGATGAACAATGTGACGGGCTAATCATCCACAGCGAGAACTTTCAAGCTCTTAATCTACTTCAAAAGAAGTATAGGGAACAAGTAAAGTGTGTGTATATCGATCCACCTTATAACACAAATGCCTCAGAAATTTTATACAAAAATGAGTTGAAGCACTCTTCATGGCTATCACTAATGCAGAATCGAATAGATGCCACACTCCCCTTACTAGATAAATCGGGTTTACTTGAGGTTGCTATTGATAATGTTGAACTGAACAGATTGGAAGCTTTGCTAAAGCAATCTATTGGAGAGGACAACCACGTGACTACAATAGCCATAATGAATAACCCAAAGGGTAGAGACCAAGAATTCATTGCTGAGTCACATGATTACACCATACTATTTGCTAAAGATATGAGGTATCTTACAACAAACAGGTTAAATCTGACGGAGAACCAGTTAAAATCGAAATATTCAAAGAGTAATGAAAATGGGCAGTATAGGGAGCTCCCACTAAGACGGTCTGGATCTGCTTTCTCAAGAAATGATCGACCCTACATGTACTTCCCATTTATATATGACAAGAGAGATAACCTGCTACAAGTCATTTCAAAAGATGAGTATGAACTTATATTTAATGGTGTTAGTTTTGATGATGGCTACGTTGATAAATTGAAAACTAAATACGAGAATCAAGGTTTTCTTTTCATCCTTCCCATGAGAGCTGACGGAAGTTATGGAAGGTGGAGATGGGGATATGATACGTGTTCTAAAGGATGCAACGAAAATGTCCTGATAGTAAAAGGATCATCAAATCCGACGGTATATCAAATTGATTGTGCCGATGATACATATTTACCGAAAAGTCTCTGGTACGGAAAGCGACATGATTCATCAACAAAAGGAACGAATGTACTTAAGGATATCATCACCAACAACACTTTCGATTATCCTAAAAGCCTTTTTTCTGTAATGGATTTCATTCAGATAGCAGGTGATGACAATATTTTAGTCATTGATTACTTTGCCGGTTCAGGCACGACCGGACACGCTGTTATCAATCTCAACCGTGCTGATGATGGCCAGCGTAAATACATCTTGGTGGAAATGGGTGATTATTTTGATACCGTACTCAAACCCCGCATCAGCAAAGTTATCTACAGCGAGGATTGGAAGAATGGCAAGCCCAAAAACCGTGATACAGGCATCAGTCACTGCTATAAGTATCTGCGTTTGGAAAGCTATGAGGACACCCTCAATAATCTTGTGTTACAGGGTGATTCTATCCGGGACAAAGCCATAGCAGGCAGCGATACCCTCAAAGAAGACTATCTGTTGAACTATATGCTGGATGTGGAAAGCCGGGGCAGCCAAAGCTTACTCAATATTGATGATTTCCATGATCCCAGCTCCTACTTTCTCAAGGTGAAAAAGCCCGGCAGTGATGAATATATAGAGAAAGCCGTGGATTTGATCGAAACCTTTAATTACCTGATTGGGCTCAGGCTGGTTCATTTTGCAGAACCGCAGACCTTTAATGCTTCCTTTAAGCGTTTAAAAGATCCGGATTTACCCCATGATCAGGAAACAAAGCTGGTGCTTGACGAAGATCTGAAACAAGCAATTGATGGCAAATGGTGGATCCGCAAGCTGGAAGGCTGGGTTCCCAAAAATCCTTACACTCCCAACGACGGCTTGAAAGAGAAAGTATTAATCGTCTGGCGCAAGCTCACAGGAAACCTCGAAGAAGACAACCTTATCCTGGACACCTGGTTCCAGAAAAACCGGATCAGCACTCTGGATTGGGAATTTGATACCATCTATGTGAATGGCAGCAACAACCTGCCCAATCTGCAACAAAAAGGTGATAATTGGAAAGTGCGCCTGATCGAAGAAGAATTCAGACAACGGATGTGGGACACGGTGGGGCAGTGAGATGGAGAAAAAAGAATTAACCGGGAACAGTGAAATCCTGCTCTATCAAGGTACAGATGGCAAATTCAGATTGGAAGCAAGGCTGGGAAATGGATCAGCTATTAAGGATTCCTTAATAGCTGCCACAAGCAGTAAAACCTATAATGCAAAGTGCTTTGTGGAAGTGGTGCAGGAATTGAAACGGCTGGAGAAACGGGACAAGAAGGACAGATAAATGGGAAAAGACCTAACAAACTCGAATGTAGATAGGCAGAACATATTAAACAATCAGTATGCTTTAAATGAAATCCAAAAAGCGGTCAAGCTCCAGGGAATCATATTTGAGCACAAGTTGGTGTTTCTGATCGATGATTTAGCAGACTTCTTTGAAGTGACTACTCGAACAATAAAAAACTACATAAGTAACTATGAAAATGAACTCAAAAGCAATGGTTACGTTGTTTTACGGGGTAAACGCTTGGCGGACTTCAAGCTAACGGCAAAATGGACAGATGTTAGTGAAACAGATTTCCCTGACATCAAAGCTCCTCAATTAGGTATATTTGACTTCAGGGCTTTTTTGAACCTGGGTATGCTTATGGTTGAGAGTGAAAGAGCCCGGCTTTTGAGGCAAGCAATCCTTGATATTGTTATAGATACTATCAATGCAAAGACCGGTGGTGGTACCAAGTATATAAACCAACGTGATGATGACTTTCTGCGTTCCTGGTTTGCAGAAGAAAACTACCGAAAGCAGTTTACGGATGCGTTAAGAGACTATGTTGATATGGGTAAGTTTAAGTATCCGCTTTACACGGATAGGGTTTATGTAAGCATATTCAAAGAGCAGGGTTCCGAATATCGGGCAATCTTACGCTTGCAAAAAAAGGACAAAGTGCGCAATACTTTTTATGCTGAGATATTGGATTTGGTAGCATCCTATGAATATGGTTTTGCCGAATGGCTTCAAGATGAGTCGCAGAAGATAGGGCGCAAATTAACATTCTTTGAAACAGATGAATTATTCAGGAAATTCGAAAGGCAACTGCTGTGGAAGCCCCTGATAACAAAAGCCAGAGTAAAAATGGCAAGCCGCGATCTGGCTTTCCGTGATGCTCTGCATCTTGAGCTTGAGGAATACATCACACCCTTACAAGCCGAAGAATTTGAACGTTTTCTTGGAGAAAAGAGCGTAGAATTGGCCGAGCGTTTGGAAGAGGCAAAAGACGTGATGAAAAGGCTCAAGGATAGAGAATGATGCCAATCAATTATTTAACTATCCAACAAGCGATTGATACCCATCTCCTGACGGTTCAGATCAGCGGAGGTGGCAATACCGGTATAATTGACTGCGGCCCGCTTGAAGGTGTTCTGGGGCATATCCAGAATGATGACTACTACCCGAGCTTTGAGGATAAACTTACTCATTTGATTTGGGGGGCATGTAAATATCATTGCTTTGCAGACGGCAACAAAAGAATAGCTATTTCATTGGGAGCACAGTTTCTTTTGATAAATGGATACCTGGTACTATCCGGGAAGTTCATCCACTATATGGAGAATATCAGCTATCATGTAGCAGCCGGAAACATAGATGAAGTCCTGTTGAAAAGAATTATTTATGCCCTGATGGAAGGGAAGGAAGAAGACGAATCTCTCAAACTGGAGATTTACAATGCAATCAAGGACGATGAGAGCTAATTATGGCACGTAAAGTAAAATTAGAAAACCACAAATTCACCAATAAACTAATCCTGAATCAATGGCTGATCAGCCAATTCGGGATTGACCCGCTTTTAGAAACCAAGAGTAACGACCGCCCCTTCCACAAGCTGGCAGCAGATCTCAAAGATGCCCGGCTGGAAGGCTATGACAACGATGGCTTACATAGATTCTATCACGCTCTGGTGGATAGCGAGTTATTTTATAACGAGTTCCATTCTATCAGTAAAGAACAACTGCTCGTTTATGAAGAGAATATAGTTTCTCACACCAAAACTATCAATTCCAGGCGTAGCCGCCCCATTATCTGGAAGTATTTCCAATGGCTCACTCTGCTCTTTGTGGAAATCTACCTGCATCGCTATTTTACGGATAAAGAGCAATTGCAGGAAGAGCTGAACTTTTATGTGCAAAAATTTAACGATAGATGGAAAGACTTTCAGAATATCGAACCCTATGCGCTGGATGATCTAAACAAGATCTGCCTACAAAATGCCACAGGCAGCGGCAAAACCTTGCTGATGCACGTGAATCTCTTGCAATTCAGGCACTATGCCAAACCATCCCGCGAAGGCAGTGAAATATCCAGAGTAATCCTTTTGAGCCCCAATGAGCGTCTCAGCGAACAGCATCTGGAAGAGCTATATCTCAGCGGATTTGGCTATGCTCAAAGGCTTAACCTTAAACAAGGCGGAAGTCTGGATATGATAGATGTAATCGAGATCACCAAGCTGGGCGATACCGAAGGACCAAATACCATAGCTACCCGCAGCTTGGGAGATCAAAATCTGCTTTTGGTAGATGAAGGACATCGGGGGATGAGCGGAAAAGAGGAAGGTGTTTGGTTCACCAGACGCTCTGAACTCTGTGCCAAAGGCTTCACCTTTGAATATTCTGCTACCTTTGCCCAAGCAATTGCCGCTGCCAATAACCGCGCTTTTGAGGATAGTTATGCCAAAACCATCATCTTTGACTATTCCTATCGCTGGTTTTATGAAGATGGCTTTGGCAAGGATTACCAGATCCTGAACTTGCCCGAGACTTATGAGCAGGTGCAGGATGCTTATCTGACGGCCTGTTTGCTCAAATACTATCAACAGCTCAAAATATATGAGGACAAGGAGCAGGAACTGGTTCCCTTCAATCTGGAAAAACCATTATGGGTCTTTGTGGGAAGTACGGTTACCAGAAAAAGAGGCAATCAGGAAATTGAACTACCCAATAAGGTTTTACTCTCAGACGTGGGAGAGATTATATTCTTTATCGCCCGGTTTTTGAGTAATCCGGCTGTATCCCAGAAAAACATTCACCGGATTCTCTATGATAACGGCAATAGCACCGGGTTGCTTGACAAGACCGGACATGACATTTTTGCCCATTCCTTTGATTATCTGCTCAAATTCATTGATCCGCAGAATGGCATTGAAATGCTTTACAAAGATATCCTGGCAAGACTCTTCAATAGTCCTGCCAGCGGACAGCTCAGAATGGATAGGATCAAGGGTGATTCGGGAGAAGTGGCTTTGTATCTTGGCAATAGCGAAACTCCTTTTGGCCTGATCAATGTGGGTGATGCCAAAGGGCTCTGTGACCACTTGGAAAAAGAGGCAGGAAAAGCTGAGGTCCAGCTGAGTGTGCTGGATAGCGATTTTAGCGAAGCGATGTTTGCCTCGGTGAAGGATTCCTCATCTCCTATAAATTTGCTGATCGGTTCCAAGAAGTTCGTAGAGGGTTGGGATTGCTGGCGCGTGAGCACGATGGGATTGATGCATGTAGGCAGAACCGAAGGAACGCAAATTGTCCAGCTCTTTGGCCGTGGAGTGCGCCTTAAGGGGTATAAATGGAGCCTCAAGCGCAGCGGACATACTCATGCCCCTTCAAAACCAAGCTTCATTGAAGATATCGAAACCCTTAACGTCTTTGGCATTGAAGCAGACTTCATGGATAAATTCAAGGATTTCCTGCGTGATGAAGGCTTGCCCGGCAATGAAAAGCGCGTGGAAATTACCATTCCCATGAATGTGACCGCAGATTTCGGGAAAAAACTCAAAATCCTGAGGCCAAAGAAGAAGGCAGATGGTTCAGAATATGATTTTAAGAAAGATGGGCCTATCCCCACCCTGGGCTCAGTTCCGCAGTATTTACAAAAAAATCCGGTAGTATCAGATTGGTACCCCCGCATCCAGACTATCAGGTCCCGGGGCAGAATGCAGGATGGATACAAAGATGAAGTCAAGCTGGGAAAGAAACAGATCAGCCTCTTGGACATGGATCATTTGTATTTCGAACTGGAACGCTTTAAACGGGAAAAGAGCTGGCACAACCTTAATCTCAGCAAACAGGGAATGGAAGATTTACTTTGCGATTCCTCCTGGTATAAGCTACTCTTGCCAGAAGTGAGGCTGACTCCACAAAACTTTGATGAGGTCTTTGTGCTGCAGCAGATCGCAACCGAACTGCTCAAACGCTACTGTGAGAAATATTACAATTTCTGCAAGAAGTCCTTCATTGCACCTCGTTTGGCAATGCGGGAGCTGACCCGGGAAGACGATAATCTGCCTACCGATGATGTTTACCGGATCATTGTGGATGCAGAAGATGAAACCTTGATAGCACAGATCCAAAAGCTAAAACAGGAAATTCTCACCAAGAAAGATAAACTCATCTCAGTGGGCGAACTGAGAGCGTGTAACTTCAGTAAACATCTGTTTGAACCTCTCTTACATGTGCACAGTGGTGGCAAGATCACCATACTGCCCGTAGCCTTGGGTGAGAGTGAATACCAGTTCATCTCCGATTTAAAAGGCTGGTGCGATGATAACAAAATGCTTATAGAGAGAAAAGGACTGGAGCTGTATCTCTTAAGAAACCTCAGCCGGGGAAAAGGGGTTGGCTTCTTTGAAGCTGGCAATTTCCACCCTGATTTCATCCTCTGGGTGCTATCGGAAGATAAACAGTATGTTCACTTTATCGAGCCTCATGGGCTGATGCACGAAGGGGTAAACAGCGAGAAAATCCAGTTCCATAAACGCATTAAGGAGATTGAAGTAAGACTGGGCGATCCTAAGGTAATCCTGAATAGCTGGATACTGTCCTTTACTCCAGGACAGCAGCTGCTTAATCTTGGCTATGATATAGATGAGTATAAGGAGAATAATGTGGTGTTTATGGAAGAGGATGATTACATAGAAGAAATACTCGGTGTTTATTTATCCGAAATGAGCGCACAATAATGATCTGTGGCAGAAGAGAAGAAGTCAAGAGACTCTTTTACCTTAAGCAAAAACAATAAATAACTATAGGAGCTTATATGTTGCCTGGTAACTATATAATAATTGCTTGCCCCCTATGCGGGGCCTTGGAAAACTACGAGACACTGATGTCTGGCAATACCTTTGATGCCAGCTGGTGGACAGACGGGAAAATGATCGCGCCCATGCTGCCTGAGCCTCCACAGGTGGTGGCGTGTCATAGCTGCAAGAAAGTCTTTTGGCTGAGTGATGCAGAAGAGATAGGTGAAGTGGAGCCCTGGTTTATGTATCCCAGGATGAAAAAATTTGCACCTGAGCACGAACACCCGGATTGGCTTGATAGCCCAAAAGTAAAAGAGCCGAGCCTGGCCAGTTATTACAGAGCGATAAAACAGGGATTAGCCAAGACTCCTGAGGAAGAAAAGATGCTGAGAGCAATGGCATTCCATCGCATGAATGATCCTTTAAGAAGACCCAAAACCAAAGCTGCGCAAGAATTTAAGCTAAGCAGCAAGGATCAAGACAATATGCTGAGGCTGGCTGAACTTATGGATCTCAATGTGATCGATGATCTGATCATGACCGCAGAAATAATGCGTGAATTGGGACGTTTTGAAGAGGCTGTTGCCCTTCTAAAGGACGTCAAAGACGAAGATTATCAGGAAATAGTGCAAATGCTGCTCACTTTGTGTCAGAAACAAGATAGCCTGATGAGGCAGCTCGGATAGGCTATGAAGAGATTGGCTTCGTTGTATCGAAGGTCCTAATGAAAGTATTAGCAGTCCGTAGACCGATACCAGTGAGGTGGAAGTGCCGCTAAAAATTATATTTGAGATTCATGAATTGGAGCGGGATTCAGTTGGTGCATTTTTTGCATCAACTGCAAGTTACGGAAAAGCATACAATGATTTACGAGGTAAACGCATATCTGACTTAAGGTTAACGGCAAAATGGGCAGATCTTAGTGAAATAGATTTCCTTGACATTAAAGCACTCCAGTTAAACATATCACACTTTACAAGATCACTTTCTCTGCTTATGCTAATGATATTTGGCACATAAGCCATAAAGAAAAGGAGCAATAATGGATAATACGATAAGACACAAGCTTAAGTCACTCAAAATCAGCGGATTCAAATCAATAGGCAAAGAACAAAACATTGATTTCGGTGATATCAATATTCTTATTGGGGCAAATGGGGTAGGCAAAAGCAACCTGGTGTCTTTTTTCCAGATGCTAAACCACATAAGTACTGGTGGACTTCAGATCTTTATCGGAAAGCAAGGCTACGCTGATTCGTTGCTTTATTATGGTTCAAAAAATACAGATGAATTTTCAGCACAATTACGATTTGAAAATAAGAAGTGGCACAATGAATATAGCTTTGCCTTGACCCAGTCCTATCAGGGCCAGATGATGTTTGTGTATGAGAAGATAGGAGGCATGCCCTTGGAATTTACGTATGACCAAAAAACAGAACCGATAACTCTGGGAACTGGTCATCAAGAGAGCTTGCTGAGGGACAACACAACAAATCATATGGCTAAAGTACTATCGGCCATTCTTTGGAGATACCGGGCTTACCAATTTCATGACACTTCAGATAAAGCGAATATCAGACAACCCGGTTCAATAGGGGATAATCGCGATTTGAAATCCGACGCAAGCAACCTGGCTGCATATCTATATGAAATGAGGAACAGCAAAACGGGGAAAGAGTACTATCAAAGAATAGTAGCACGCATCCAGAGGATTATGCCTCAGTTTGAGGATTTTTTCCTTGAACCTGCAAAAGAGAACCCAAATTTGATCAAGCTGGAATGGAGCAGCCAAGGACGGCAACACAATTTTGGGGCTCATCAGATCTCGGATGGTTCACTGAGGTTTATGGCTCTGTCTACGCTACTGCTTCAACCGCCAGATAACCTACCCAATCTGATTGTTATCGATGAACCAGAACTGGGGCTTCATCCTGAAGCATTGATCGATTTGGTGGGAATGATCAAGATCGCCTCGCAAAATAGCCAGATCATCCTTTCTACACAATCATCGTATTTGCTGGACTTTTTCAATGTGAATGATGTAATCGTAGTTGACACGAAGGATGGAAATTCAGTTTTCAACAGATTAGACGAGCAAAAGCTTGCAGAATGGATTTCAAGCTATACAATGGCTGAATTATGGGACAAGAACCTCATCGGAGGCAGGCCATGATCCGTTTACATATAATGGGCGAGGGTCATACGGAAAAAAGGTTTGCAGAAGAGATTATCACTAGTCATCTTATGGAATACGATGTTTTCGTAGATGTTTGCTGCTTCCTTACTAAGTTTGTTCCCCAAACGGGGCAACAGTTCAAAAGAGGCATAACTAACTATGCGCAAGTTAGAAGCGATATCAACAGAAGACTTCGTGAGGATCAAAACAGCGAAAGCAGATTTACTACTATGATCGATCTTTACGGTTTACCAAATGATTTTCCTGGACTTGGAGAAACAGCGAATGTTAATGACCCCTACAAAAAATGTAGCCTCATTGAAGACGCTTTAGCCCAGGACATCAATGATGACCGTTTCATTCCCTATATTCAATTACACGAGTTTGAGGCTTTGATCTTTTCAGATCCCATAAAGCTTGAGTATGAGTACATTGATAGCAAACGACAGATCCAGGAACTCGTCTTACTCAGTAAGCAAACAGAACCTGAAATGATCAATGATGGGGTTAGTACTTCGCCATCTCATCGGATCTTAAATGCAATTCCGGCTTATGATAAGGCATACGCAGGCAGTAGAATTACAGAGCTAATCGGCTTGGAGATGATCAGGCAAAAGTGCCCTCATTTTGATGAATGGCTCACAAAGCTCGAAGGGCTAAATAGCTAAGAGCAAAGAGAGCTTGAATAATGGATGAAAATCTTACTACCGGAGAATTGAAGTGGGATTCAGATATCAAGGATTCTTTAATAACTGCCACCGACGGCAAACGTACAGTACTGAATGAGTCCACAATGCTGAAACTTGCACCAACCTTTGAGATTTGACTGAGACGTGACATGAGACTGTAAATGAGACTGCAAATGACCCTGTAAAACTAAAATATACTCAGCAAATGTCGCGAAAAGCATCTAAGGCCTCTATCCTATTTCCACTCAAACAGAGAATCCGTTTGATCCGTACTTATCCGTAAAATCCGTGTGACCATTAAATAATCCCCTGCCAACAATCCAAAGAAACAAGATCCCAACCCTCAAAACACACAATCTGCTTGACAGAATCCCGCCATCTTCAAACTGAAGAAAACAATATCATGAGGTAAAATAATGAAGTATTTTCGCAAATTAGTGGGAAAGCAGTGTTACCTGTCTCCCATCTCCCTGGAAGACCTGGAACGCTATACTGAGTGGGTGAATGATCTGGAAATTGGGCAATTTATGCTCTTTTCTGCCGAAGTCCTGGATATAGACAAGGAACGTGCCGCTTTGCAGGATCTGATGAACAAAAGCGTGAGCTTTGCCATTGTGGAAAAAGACACGAATAAGGTGATTGGAAATTGCAGCTTGCACAATGTCAATGGAGTGCATCGTCATGCCCAGTTTGGCATTTTTATCGGGGAAAAGACTTATTGGAATCAGGGTATAGGTACCGAGGCCACAGGTCTGATCCTTGATTTTGGTTTTAACATATTGAATCTCAACAACATCAATCTGGAAGTGGCAGAATTTAACAAACGCGCTGCCCGCAGCTATGAAAAAGCGGGCTTCAGGTATGTGGGCAAACGCAGCAAATACGCCTTTATGGCTGGCCAATATCATGACGTTTTGATTTATGAAATGCTGGCTGAAAACTTTGAAAGTCCTCTTGTGAAGGACGTATTTGAATATGCGATCAGCGATGAAGCCGGACGCAGCAAGATCTCAATAGTATAGGATGTTTCGCAAAATCAAAGGCCAAGAGCAGGTGATAGGGCTCTTGGAAGGTGCTATCGCGCAAAGAAGAATTGCGCAGGCCTATCTCTTTCATGGTGGTGACGGGGTGGGTAAATTTATGACTGCGCTGTATTTTGGCATGGCCATAAACTGCTTGTCCAGCAGTGAATACCGCCCCTGTGGAGTTTGCGCGTCCTGTCATAAATTCCTCTCCTTCCAACATCCGGATTTCATCTACCTCTTCCCCACCGTGAACCTTAAACTCAGCTCTGATGGCGAAATCCGCGATAGTGATGCACTCAAGCAGTACGAAGCTTATCTGCAAAATAAAGCGGAGACTCCCTGGCAGGAATTCTTCTTTACGGGCTCCACGGAAATCCGCAAAGAGAGTATGTCGCAGCTGATCCAGCGTTTGGAGCTTTCCATCCACGAGGGTCAATACAGGGTGGTCATCATCGAAAATGCAGATATGATGAACACTCAGACTGCCAATGCCTTTCTCAAGACCTTGGAAGAGCCGCCGCCAAATACGCTGATTGTGCTCATCACAGAGCGCTTGCCGCAGCTGCTCCCCACCATTATATCCCGCTGTCAGCCGGTGTATTTCAAACCTCTCTCCCAGCGTGTGATCCAGGATATTCTGTTTGAACGCTTCCAGGTGAGTTCTGTGCAGGCCAAAAACGCGGCCAGGATTAGCGGTGGAAATCTCAAAACCGCAATCCGCATAGCCCAAGACAGCAGTAGCAGTAGCCGGGACAAAGCCTTTGAGCTGGTCCAGATGGCTGCCGAAAAGCAGGATTTGGAATATCTTAACAAGGTAAGAAAAAGTCGGGATT
>CAXZAB010000051.1:0-11660 GCA_964293715.1 uncultured bacterium
AGCAATATCTCCAGCGCAGTAAAGGCAATCAAACTGGGTGCTTTTGATTTTTTGGAGAAACCGCTTTCCCTGCCCAAGATTAAAATAACGGTAAAAAAAGCCCTGGATTTCCATGCCCTTACCCTCAAACTGATTCGCATGCAGGCAGATAGCGAACGCGCCTGGAAGATGATAGGCCAAAGCCCGGTGATGAATGAACTCAACGCACTCATCTCCAAGATTGCGCCCAGCAATGCCAAAATCCTGATCTATGGCGAAAGCGGAACAGGCAAGGAATTGATTGCGCGCCTCATCCACACCCGCAGCGGCCGCAAAGACAAGAATTTTGTGAAGTTCAACAGCGCTGCCATCCCCCGGGAACTGGTGGAAAGTGAGCTCTTTGGCTTTGAAAAAGGAGCTTTCACAGGGGCTACTGCCCGCAAGAAAGGCAAGCTGGAAGAAGCGGATGAGGGCACTCTGTTTCTGGATGAAATCGGGGATATGGATCTGGTGGCACAAGCCAAGATCCTGCGCGTGATCCAGGAAGGGGAGTTTGAGCGCGTAGGCAGCAATCAGGTCCGGCGGATAGACGCACGCATCATCGCTGCTACCAATCAGAACCTGCCGGAAATGGTGCAAGAAGGCACCTTCCGCGAAGACCTCTACTACCGGCTGAATGTAGTGCCTATCGAAAGCCCACCCCTTAGGGAGAGAGTCTCCGATATTCCGCTTTTGATCAATCACTTTGCCTATGATCTGGCCCTGGAATTGGGCACCCGCATCAAAGTCTTTGGACCCTCCGCTCTGCAAAAAATGCAGCAGCAAAACTATCCCGGCAATGTACGCGAGCTGAAAAACATCATGGAGCGCATCTATCTGCTCTGTGATAAGGAATTGCTTGAGGCAGAAGATATTCAGCCTCTGCTGCCGGATTCTACTTTGGCTAAAAAAGATGCTGCCCGCTTTTGGGACGAAACTGTCAAGTTCCAGGACAAAAAACGCGAATTTGAGATTCGCTATCTGAGCCGGCAGTTGGAATACTTTGACGGCAACATCAGCAAAACAGCCGCAGCCTTGGGGCTCCAACAAAGCAATCTTTCCCGTAAGATCAGTGAATTGGGCCTGAAATAACAGTATGTTTTCCAGAGTGTTGGGGATATACTGACCTACGCCCCCTTGGGGGTACATTCGGTATATAAGGATGCAATTAAGTATCTGCTGTTTTCTGGCTGCAATAACCGGATAGATACGGTGGGACGATCAGTTGAAGCTGGCGGAGACCGCCGTCTGAAGACAGCGCTACGTGCTGCGGGTGCTTACGGACTGCAGACCTTGCAGGGCTCAAAATCTCTGGCTAAGGCTGCGTTTTTGGACATACAATGGGATTTATCGGTGGTGTAGCGGCAAGACTCGCGATGATATTTATTGCTGCCGGGATTGAACCAGACCAGGCTGTCGCTCACGGCGGGAAATTCATCCGTTTCGGCCCAGAGTCCGCGGTTTTGGTGGCGGGCATCGCGCTCAAGTTTGATAAATTTCTCCATCAGGGTGAAGGGGTACTTCGTGTAGGCATGGCCATAACCTTGGCGGACGATTTCGGCATTGACAAAGAGGGAATCGCGGGCGCGGTAGGCATAGGCCAGCATCCGCTCATAGCGATCTTTGTGGTTGGTGGCGGCATTGTTTTGATCATAGACAAAAAAGACTTGCTCGCCTTCCAGCAGCTCCTTCAAAAAGGCACTGGCTTCGAGGGCAAAATGCTCCACCGCTTTATTGGGATGGACGGATTCCGGGGTATCCACTCCGATCAGGCGTATGCGGACGTTCCGGGCATCGATGCTGGCAATGAAGGTATCGCCATCCACGACGCGCACGACATCGTAAACATCCGGGGCAATATTGCTTTTGGCGGGGCAGGTAAAGACACCCAAGAGGATAATGGTGATGGTGAGGGCAATCAAGGCATATTTCATAATGAGGCTCGTTTAGGGATAGATGATGTTGTGAGTTTGGGAGAGGGGATTGAGGCTGGTGCTGAGCTCTACGGAGAAAATTTCGCTGAGTTTATCGGCCTGCATAAGCTCGTTGGGGCTGCCGCTATAGCGCAGGCGGCCATCTTTGAGAAAGAGCAGGCGGTCAGCATAATTTGCCGAGAGATTGAGGTTGTGAGAGATGAGGAGAATGCTTTTGGCTTGATCCAGGCTGATCTTTTTGAGTAGGCGCATGATTTCCAACTGATAATTGATATCCAATTGGGACAGGCTCTCATCCAAAAAGATGAAGGGAGTCTCTTGCACCAAAGCTCTGGCGATATAGACCCGCTGTTTTTCTCCGCCGCTGAGCTGCTGCACAAATCTTGCCTTAAGTGGCTGCAGATCAAGCTGCAGCAAGGTATCTTCCGCCACCTGATAATCTTCATCGTTGTAGGAACCCATAAAATCTATGAAGGGATAGCGTCCCATGAGCACGGTGTCCAATACGGTATAGTCAAATTCGCTGTGGATTTCCTGGGGGATATAGGCGATGATTTTGGCCAATTCCGCCTGGGAATATTCCTCAAGGGCTTTGCCCTGGATGCTGATCTGTCCCTGGCGCGCTTTGAGATAGCCCATCAGCGCAAAGAGCAGGGTGGATTTTCCGCTGCCGTTGGGGCCCAAAAGGGCGGTGAATCCAGAGCTGGGGAGCTCGAGATCAATCCCGTGCAGCACATCTTTGTCCCAATAGCCTGCACAGAGGCCCAAGGTGTGGATCACTTATCTCCCGCTTCCAGGAGTTTCAGCTCCCAGGCGGCTTTGTCGTGATATTCTCCAGGGGGCATAAGCTCCAGGATTTGTTCAAAATACTTGAGGGCTTGATCCCGTTCGCCCACCGCCTGATAGATCATGGCCGCGTGATAGAGCAATTCCGCATTGGGTTCCGCGCCCTCCAGCACTTTGGGCAGATATTCAAAGGCAGCTTTGTGGCGCCCCTGTTTGTACAAGAGCCAGGCCCAGGAATCCTGAAAGCTTATATTCTCCGGCTGATCGCGCAGGGCCTCTGAAATCAAGGTCTCAGCCTCATCCAAATGCTCCGGATAATCAAGCAGGATATAGCCCAGATTGTTTTTGATGCTGGCGGAGGCAGGGTAGCGCACCAAAGATTCACGCAAGACTTCGATCTGCTTGGCATCGTCTGAGATGTCGCTATAATGTTGAAAAAGCAGCTCAAAATCATCTTCTGCCCCATAGCCTTTGGCGATAAACTGTTCTGCCAAAGCCACGGCGGATCCGGAATCGCTATCCTCAAGACCGGCTAAAAAGGCGGTATGATCCATCAAAAAGTCTTTGATCAAAGAAGGCGGGAGGTTGTCTTGGGAGTACTGATACAGTTTTTGGAAAACTGTTTGATATTCTTTCTCACGCTCTCCTTTATAGGAATATTGGGAAGCAAAAAGATAGCTGATATAGACCAGGTCTTTGATCTGATAGATATTTTCCGTCATCGCCAGACCTTCGGTAAATTCCGGATGCACGATGTAGTGCAGGAGCAGCAAGGCGGCGATAGGGCTGTCAGCTGCCGGAGCAGAGGTCTTGGTGACAAGATATTGATATACTTTTCTCTGAGCTATGAGGTTATTTTCCAGAAAGGCAAGATAGCCTATAGCCTCGATCAATTCTGCATCCCCGGTCTCCAAAATCTCATCCAGATGGGCTAAAGCAATCTCGTTCAGAGCATATTGCTGTAAAAACAGCAGATACTCGCGGATTTTATCCTTATCTTCAGGATAGCTGTAGGTGTCAAAATGTGCCTGAAGCTTATCATCCTGGCCTTGAATGCGATAGAGCTCCAAAAGTTGCAATTCACCGGCCCTGCTGCGGGGAAAATTCTGCAGGATTTGTTGAGCCCGCTTGGGATTCGTCTCCAGATACAAACTCGCTACGATAAATTCAATTTCGGGGATGTCGCTCTCTGCTTTCAGAGCCTTTTCCAAAAGGGAGACCTGCGCTTTTTGGCCTGATTCTATCTGCCTGATATATTCCCAGATATAGACCTGAGCCTTGGGATAGTCTTTCAGCAAACGGTCCAGAGTCCAATTCACGCCTTCGGTATCGTTCAGATTGCGATAGGCACTGTAAGCCAGGGAAAGCATATCTTCATCAAAACTATAGGAATCCCGCGCCATAGAGAGCAGATCGCGCGCCCGCTGTTCCGCTTCCGGATTTTGGGTATAGCCATAGATTTGCAAGGCATTCACAAAGAGCAATTTACGGATCTGAAAACTGCCCGGATCCTGAGACAAGGCCATGTTCAATAAATAATCTGCAAAAGCCAATTCTCCGTTGTAATGCCGGAAACTGCCGCTCATAAAATAATATATCGAAGCCGCATTTGGTTTTGATTGATCTCCGGGAGCCTCAGGATACTGTCTTTGTGATTTTCCTGTGTCCGCTCCGGGCACACTGGCACAAGAGCTCAGCAGCAATATGGCAGCCAGCAGAAGACACAAATAACGCAAGGCTTTACTCACTTGATTTTGATGCTGTTTGAGATCACGTACAGTTCTATCATCACCGGCAGTTTTTCGCCCGCGGGGAAGAAGACGATGTTATCCACTATATAGGCTCTGCCTTCATGCCAAAAAGCGTAGGATTGAAAGGGACCGCCGATGAGATGTTTTTCATTGGTCCAGGCTCCCACAATGCGTAAGGCCTCGTGTCCGGCCAGTTGGGTGCGCTCTTTGCGCACTGTCTCTTCATCAAAGACGTCGCCCTCAAAATGCTTCTCCCCCAGAGCCTGACGCTTGGCGATGAGCCACTCAAAATCCAGCTCATTCTCCGGCATATCTTCATAATAGACACTGATATACTTATCCGGGATTTCGCGGTCTTCAGCGCGGGCACGGTAGATAAAGGACAAGAATCTGCCCAGTTTATCGTTTGAAAAGAGGCTGTAGTTATTGGGAATCTGCAGGCTAAAGGGATAGGGCTCAAAAAAAGAAGAGGGAATCACAGGCTGTTGATAAGCCTGATAGCCTTGGCGCAGGGCATAGCGCTTGATAAGCAGATCAAAGACTTTATCGCTTTGCAGGGCGCCGATCTTGCCCAGATTAAGCGGGTTGGAGCCCAGGATAAACATGGTCAATTGATCCCGGCTGGCGAAGTTTTTGGCCACAAAGAGATCGCCACCGCTCTGTTTAACTCTGGTGATAAAATCTTGGGCTAGGACTTCCTGCATATGGCGCGAGACTTTGCCGCCGGATTCCAGATCGCCGATAAAGAGCAGATTGCGATAGTTTTCGTATTTACTGAGCTCGGAAAGCTTTGTGGGGATGAGATTGAAATACTGTTCGGGATAGACCAGAATCAATTCCCGCTCTATACTGCTTTGGATAAAGGGTTTTAAAGCAGTCCAATTTTCACTGTCACAAAAAAGATAGACGTCACGCTCATCGCCCATGGCCAGAGGTTTGCCACTGGTGATCACATTGTCAAATTCGGTATATCGGGCTGATTCTTTGCTGCTTTTGCCGCAGCCAAACAGCAAGAGACCGATCAAAATGAGAAAGATTGTTTTACGCATTGCTCCTCCCGGGAAACATAGCTTTAATATAGTTTAAACCGCTGATGATGGTGACGATACTCACCAGCCAAAACCAGAGGCTGACCCCCAGCCTGAGACCAGAGCTGATCCTGGGCAAAAAGGTCCAGCAGGCCAAGGCTAAAATAATCCCACCCATCTGCATCACAGTCTTGATCTTACCCAGTTTGCCGGCAGCGACCACGATGCCGCGCTTTTGAAAGACTTCACGCAGGATGGTGATTCCAACTTCGCGGACAAAGATCACGATGAAAATAAGCGGATGCAGAGAAAAGGGCGGCAGCCAGGTTAATCCGGCCAAAGCGGAGAGCACCAGCAGCTTGTCCGCCAAAGGATCCATGATCTTACCAAAATCGCTGACCACATTCCAGGCGCGCGCCAAAGTGCCATCAATATAATCCGTAAGTGAAGCCAGCACAAAAAAGATCAGGCTATACGGTGCCTTCATCCCTTCGGGCAGAAAAAACAGCGCATACAAAAAGAGCGGAACCAGCAAAATGCGTAGGATGGTCAAGGTATTGGGGATATATTTACGCATCTGGCTCTACCTGGGCAGGCGCAGGATTTGCCGGTGGCAGATCCAAACTCAGCAGATCTTCCTGTTCATATTTTCTGAATCCTAAATAATGTGTCAGGCTGCTCAGAACACTGACGAGCCCCATATATGCAAAAACAAACCACGGGATGTAGCACCCCCAAAGCTTGAAATAACACACGGCATAATAAACCAGAATTACCAGCGCTACAGGCAAGATCATCAGGAGCAAGATGCGTTTCGTCCTGCTTTTTTTTAGGCGCATCATATCCACCACGCTGCGGGATCTACGGGCTTGCCGTTGATATTGCTTTTGCTCAAAGCTCAAGGGGACAGTTTTTAACAAAATGAGCATCATCAGGCCCATAAGGACGGTGTATCCTGACCTCTTTTGCTGCTCCAGAGTCTGCAGCCGCCTATTATAGGCATTGGTTTGACTATCGATATCTTCTTCTGCCAGATGTTCACGTAAAAGCTCCATGACCTTGGCTCTGGCAGTGATGCCCTTGGCCGAAGGCGGGAAAGTGATGGTGATCAAATCAGGAAAATCGTAACCCGCGATCACACTCCCTTCCAAAGGCAGATCGTAGGCGATGATCAGCTCCTCTGCGGCCTGAAATCCGGTCTCATGCCTCAGGCTGTCCACGTCTGGAATTTGTCTCAGCTTTTCTAAAAGCGAAGAGACCAAAGTGGTGTCATTCACATAAGTATAGACGGGCAAGCGGGCTAATTCCTCATAAGTCTGAGCCAGACTTTGGGCTTGAAAATGCTCCAGGTAAGTCCATGCTCCAAACAGCAGGGTCACAAGTATTACGATCAGATAAAAACGGTTTTTCATAGGTCTCTCCCATGCCTTATCAGCGAGATTATATAGCTATTTTTGCCACTATGTTTATATTGCTTTTTTATGTCAAGCAAAGTATTATCCAGGCTATCGATCAGATCCTGGTTTCGGGACTGGGGGTAGATGAGCAATGCAGATCCTAATGGCACCAGACAAAGCCGGAGTCTTTGGATCAAATCCGCCAGGCTACAGGCCACTTCAAAACGGCTGAGATTACGGCTTTCGGAGGGGCTCATGATGCCGCTGCCCAATTTCTGCCAGGGAGGATTCGAGATAATGAGGTCATACTCGCCCTGATGCTGTTTCAAATCTTGGACCTGGAAATCTATATCTACATTGCAGCTTTCTGCATTAGCCCGTGCCAACTCAATCAGATGTGGCTGGATGTCTAACCCTGTAATCTGCCAATTCGGCCGCGCCAATGCGCACATGATGCTTAAGATTCCACTGCCACAGCCCAATTCCAGTACTTTAAGGGGCAGATTCTCAAATTCAGCGAGGGTAGCATCATAAAGCAGTTGTGAAGCCCGTGAGGCTCCCAGAGCAGAGGGATCCTGACGGATTACTTTATCCGGGAAAGGGAGGCACAGCTCTGGATATCGCTCCAAATAAATTGCGCCCTTTAGGAAAGCTCAAGCATGCGGTCGATACTTACTTTGGCCTTTTTGGCGATATCCTGGGGCACTTGGATATGATACTGTTCGTGCTCAAGGGCAGCCAGAACATCTTCCAGACGCGTCTTCTTCATATCCGCGCAGACCGCTTTGGGAGAAAGAGTTACGATGCTCTTTTCGGGATAGATGTGCTTCATATAGTTAGTCAGACCGGTCTCGGTAGCGATGATCACTTTGTCATGATTTTTCACATATTGCATCATCCCGCCGGTGCTCATCACTTCATCGGCTTTATCCACGATGGCGGGATCGCACTCGGGATGAGCCAAAAGCCTGTGATCAGGATATTTGGCACGCATATCGATGATGTCCTGGGTGCTGAAACCCCATTGGTGGACAGGGCAATAGCCGTCCCAAGTGATCACTTTTCTACCGCTCTGCTTTGCTGCCCAGGAGCCCAGATTGCGATCCGGCACAAAGAGAATGGTTTGGTCTTTGGGTATAGACTTAATTATCTTCACCGCATTTGAGGAAGTGCAACAGATGTCGCTTTCGGCTTTTACCTCTACGGTGCTGTTTACATAGCAGACCACGGTGCTGCCAGGATTGTCTTGTTTAAACTTACGCAACTGTGCACCCGTGATCATATCTGCCATAGGGCAGCCGGCATCCAGAGCGGGCAAGAGCACCTTGACCCTGGGGTTCAAAATCGCCGCTGTTTCAGCCATAAAGCGGACTCCGCAAAAGACGATGAGGGGATTTTCGAGCTGAGAGGATAGTATGGCTAATTGCAGGGAATCCCCTTTATGATCAGCCAGTTCCTGAATCTCTATAGGTTGGTAGTTGTGTGCTAAAATCAGCGCGTTTTTTTGCTTTCTAAGTTCGTTTATTTTTTCTATTATATCCTTCATATTTAATCCAATATTAGTGGCCGCTGTGGCCAAAGCCACCATCGGCGCGTTTGGTTTCATCCAGGTTTTCTTGCTCAACGAAAACCATAATCTCTACTTTGGCAAAGACCATTTGAGCAATGCGCATCTCTTTTGTGATGGCAATAGGCTCTGTGCCCAGATTGATCAGAATCACCTTGATTTCGCCCCGGTAATCGCTGTCAATGGTTCCGGGAGAGTTCAAGACCCCCAGTCCGAGCCTGAGAGCCAAGCCGCTACGGGGCCTGATCTGAGCTTCATACCCTTGGGGCAGAGAGATGGCAAGACCCGTGGGAATAGCAATCCTCTGACCTATATCCAGCCGGAGATCTTCATCCAGGCAGGCATAAAGATCGTACCCTGCAGCACCTGCACTCATTCTTTGCGGCGGTTTGGCGGCAGGATGAAGCTTTTGAAAATCTATCTTCATGATTTACGGTTGAGCAGGAAATCTGCTAAAATGCGTAGTTTGATGCTTCTATCACCCAAGACAGCGATGCGCGCCTTTGCCTGTTCGGTGAGATCAGCGGCCATTTGCCGGCTTTCTTCGATGCCAAAGACAGAGGGGAAGGTAGCCTTGCCCTGAATCTCGTCTTTGCCGATAGTCTTGCCCATCTTGGTTTTAGTACCTTCGATGTCCAGAAGGTCGTCTATGATCTGAAAGACCATGCCGATCTTATTGCCGTAATCCTCAATGATTTTGAGGTCTTTGGCAGGAGCCTTGGCGCCCAGAGCTCCTAAACGCAAACTGAGATTGATCAGTCTTGCGGTTTTATTCGTATGTATAAAGTTCAAGGTCTTTTTATCCACTTTTCTGCCTTCAGATTCGATATCCACCATCTGACCTGCGATGAGCCCCTTGATGCCGGATTCATGAGCCAGTTCATGGACAAATTGTACCTTGAGCCGGTCGCTCAGCTCACTATGGGTGATAATTTCAAAGGCATTAATCAAGAGCGAATCTGCAGACAGCAGCGCCACTCCTTCCCCAAAAACGGTATGATTGGACTTTTTGCCGCGACGGAATTCATCATCATCGATATCCGGCAGATCGTCATGGATCAAGGAAAAGGTATGCACCATCTCAATGGCCGCAGCTACAGGAATGATGATATCGGCCTTATCTTTATAGAGTTGATAGGCCAAAATGGTCAAATAGGGACGCAGGCGTTTACCCCCTGCAAAGGTGCTATAACGCAAGGCTTTATGTATGTCTTTGGGATATTCGTCCTTGCGGGGCAAAAAGCGGTCTAAGGCTATATTTACTAATTCCGACTTTTCCTTCATATCCTTTTTGATCAATTTATTTATATCCATTATCATCCTCCTGTAAGAGCTTGGGTTCGCTCGTTTCTGAACGCGGTGGGAGCCCTTCGCTGATGAGCGTGATCTTGGCTTCCACTTCAGTTAGTTTGGCGCGGCAACGATTCAGATATTTTACCCCTTCGCTATACAAAACCAGAGTTTGATCCAGCGTAGTGGAGCTATCCGAAAGCCGTTCGACCGTGTCTTCCAGAGCCTCTAAAGCCTCTTCAAAACTGAGTTCTTCCATTTTTTTCTTGTTCATGCGTGTCTCCCCTGCTATTTTGCTGCATATTAAAACAAAAGATATATTCTGTCAATCAAAAACTCTGCTTTGAGCAGATAAAGGCCTGAATTTAGTGCTCTTAAGCAAAGAAATGTTCAGCTTGACAGCAGCAGCCCACAGGCGCTAAAAGCAGAAGACTTCAGGCAAAACTAAGCTTCTGCTACAAGGCAAATTAAATCAAGGTCTTTTTGTTTTGTTTAAGGGACAGATGAGTTAAATTGTTTGTACACCTAAATTCTTAGCATCAGGAGGTAAGAATGAAAAAAGTCCTGGCTGAATTGCTCGATTCCACTCGTTTGGAAAACACCACACAGGATATAGTTCAAAGATTCGTATATCATCTCAAATTTGATCGCGGTAAAGACCGCTATTCCGCCAGCTCGATCGATTGTTACATCAGTTTTGCCACGGTAATCAAAGAAATCCTCTTGGATAATTGGCTGCAGACTCAGGCCTCGGAATATGCCCTGCAACGCAAACGAGTCTATTATATTTCTCTGGAATATCTGATCGGGCGCAGCTTGAATAATGCCCTGGTCAATCTTGATGTCGTAAATGAGGCCAGAGATGCCTTAGAGAGCATAGGCTACGATCTGTCTGCCCTAAGCGAACTGGAATCGGACGCAGGCTTGGGCAATGGTGGTTTGGGAAGGCTCGCAGCCTGTTTTCTGGATGCGATGGCCAGTCTCAAAATCCCGGTTTATGGCTACGGCATCCGTTATGAATACGGCATTTTCACTCAGCATATTCAATCCTGTGAACAGATCGAGGCGCCTGATAACTGGCTGCGCTATGGCTCCGTCTGGGAAATACCCTACCCTCAAAGATTGTATCCCGTGCTCTTTGGCGGAACTGTGGAATCTGCCCTGCGCCCTGATGGCACGCTCTATCGCAAATGGGTTACCGAAGAAGGGGTGATGGCCATGGCCTATGATTATCTGATTCCAGGCTATAAAAATAACTATGTGAATACCCTGCGGCTTTTTAGCGCAAAATCCACGCGTGATTTTAACCTGAATTATTTCAATGCAGGCGAATATATGCAGGCCGTGGCAGATAAAAACCATTCCGAGATGATCTCCAAAGTTTTGTATCCCAATGATAACAATATGCAGGGCAAAGAACTGCGCCTCAAACAGGAATACTTCTGCGTTTCTGCCACGCTCAGTGACATTCTGCGCCGTTTCTTGAAGAAAACCGATGATTTTAAGCGCCTTCCGGATTTTGCCACGATTCAGATGAACGACACCCATCCCGCCATCACAGTGGCAGAATTGATGCGCGTTTTGGTGGATAACAAAGCCCTGCCTTGGAATACCGCCTGGAATATCACCAAACAGACCTGTAATTTTACCAATCACACCATCCTGCCCGAAGCTCTGGAAAAGTGGACAGTGGAGCTGATGCACAAAGTCCTGCCCCGTCATCTGGAAATCATCTATGAGATCAACAAACGTTTTTTATCCTCGCTCAGTGTGGATTCTGCCACAATGGCACGCCTGTCTATCATCGAAGGAGAACCGGTGAAATCTGTGCGCATGGCAAATTTGGCCATCGGGGGCTCCAGCCGGGTAAACGGTGGGTCCGGGCTGCA
>CAXZAB010000052.1:0-11642 GCA_964293715.1 uncultured bacterium
ATTGGTGGCATTTTGATGAATGAGCTGGAACATCACTTCCAGACCCCGCGGAGAAGCGGAGCCATTCATACCTTCGTAATGAACCGTCACATCCAGATCGACACTGGCGATTTTCCCGGCCAGCACCCGGCTGAGATCATTGCTGTCAAAGGCTCCCAGACCGCTGCTGGCAGTGTATGAGCCCAAGCTCTGAGCAGCATGAAAGTGCTCAGCATCATAGCGCGAGTATCCCCCAGGGCTTTTGGCCGTAAAGAGAATCTCATCAGCTTTAAAATCCGTCTTTTTGCTATAAACCTTCACGCCGTTCGAAAGTGTCCATTCCTTGATCCCGCTTTTGGGATGGAGCTTCTGCTTTACGATCTTGCCAGGCTGCGGGATTTCTGCCATGAGAGGCTCGGTAACTTCATTATCTTCATAGGGCTGGATATCTAAGGCCTGCACTTCGCCATATACTGCCAAAAGCTCTTCTTCGGTGGGATGGATCGCACCCTCTTTTTCGGTAGCGGTATAGCTGATGGTGAGATTTTCCGGGGTGATGAGTTCGTCTATCACTGCGTTTACAGATTCCAGATTGATCGCTTGAATCAACTGCGAGGCCAGCATCAAATTCTGCTCTGCGCTCATAATGGCACCATCATTGATCAAAGAGGCAAAAACGCCCCAAACGATCTGTCCGGATTCACGGGTGGAGCTTTCTTCCACCGCTTTTTCCAATCTGCGGGTAAGACGCAATTTGGCGCGATCCAGTTCACTTTCCGTAAAGCCATGCCGGCGTACTCTTTCCGCTTCGGTAAGAAGAGTTCTGAGGGCCTCAAGATTTTTACCTTCTCCGGAATATGCGGTGAGATCGGTGCTGTTCAAACCTTTGAGCATCGAGCCACTGCTGCCATAGGCCACGCTGAAAGGCGGATTTTCATCTTGAATAAGCTCTTCATAACGGGCATTGAGCATATTGAAAAATAGCTTTTCATGCAGATCGCGATAAAAATCTCCCACTGTATTATAAGTGGTGGCGTCTCTATTCCAGGATGCGGTGATGGTGGAATAGGGATATTCGGGATCTGTGGCCACTACAGCCCTGGCTGCGGGGTGATTCGGAACTTCAAAGATCTCGCGGGGGCGGGGATTCTCACGAGCAGGGATATTGCCAAAATACTGCTCCACCAAGGTTCGGGCGGTTTCCACTTCCAGATCGCCGATCACGACCACGCTCTGCAAATCAGGCCGGTACCAGTCTTCATAAAAACGCACAATCTTGTCCCGTTCAAATGTGGAGATTATCTCATAAGTCCCGATGGGCGCGCGGGTGGCATAGCGACTGCCGGCAAAGCGCACTTTGGAGATGGCATCGCCAATCCGGCTTTGGGCATTTTGCCCCATACGCCATTCTTCAATGATCACCCCGCGTTCGCTTTCCAGCTCATCAGGCAGAAAACTCACCTGATTTGCCATATCGGACAGAATCAAGAAGCTTTTTTCGAGTTGTTCAGAATCGTCCGTAGGAATCTTGAGCTGATACATGGTAAAGTCATAGCTGGTCATAGCATTGAGGCCATTGGCAAAGCCCATGCCGATGGAGGCCAGATAGTCCACTACTTCGCTTCTGCCAAAGTTTGTGGTACCATTGAAAGCCATGTGTTCGGTGAAATGAGCCAGACCAAGCTGATCCTCATCTTCCAGGATGCTGCCGGCATCCACATACAGCCGCAGTTCCGCACGGTTTGCCGGGCGGGCATTCTGCATGATGTAATAACTAATTCCATTTTCCAGAGTTCCCATCAGGATCTGGGGATCATGAGGCAAAGGCATCTCAGCCATTTGCGGCGGCATTTGCGCAAAGGCCAGGCTTATCGCCAAGGCCATCAGAGAAAGCCAAAAGACCTTCATTCTCATATTGTTCTCCTTAAGAGTATATCTTATATATTTTCATCTTCGCGCGGGCCTACATGAAGCACCCACTGCTCGTCATTGCCCAGGATGTCATCGGCATAATAAACCAGGGTCTCCAGCACTCCTTCCATCCACACATCGAGCTTGTAATAAAAGTTGTCCTGTAAAGTGGCATATTTCACTCTGTGCCACATAGTTTCGCCACTGGGAATACCTTCCAGGATTGCCTCCACCGTACTTGTGGTAGGGCTTACCCGACTGATCATGACCTTGGTAATCATTTCAGGACGGTCATTTACGATCTTGATCGAGGCCCGGTTTGGATCCAGATAGGCATTGGTAGTTTTCCCGGCTTTTATCGTTGTTACCGTGTCATCCACATATCTGTTTTCTTCTTCATCATATAGCGAGAAAGTCTCGCCTTTCACATGCACAGACACTCTCCGCTTCACTTCGCCGGTGAGAAAACTCTGGCTGTCAGTATCCACGTTAAATATGTGGCTCGTTTGGGCGGGGATAGTAACGACACGTCCGCCATCTACTGAAGCGTAAACGGGAAATGAAGTCCGGTTTATCATGTTAAATTTCCCTCCGGATTCACAGGCGCTCATCAGCAGGAGTAGGCTGCCGAGCAGGATAATGTATATCAGCTTTTTCATATTACAAACCTCACTTGTAGTTTGTTTGCATTTTGTAAACCCACAAATAGATGTCAAGTAAAATCGTGATATATAGACTGGATAGAGAAGCAGAGGGTTTCTCCCGGACTTATGCATCTGCGGCATAATGCCTGTCCCAAAGCGATGTCACGCCTGTGTCTTGCTCTTGTTTCTAACATGTTAAAGGCATAAGCGCCCGGTAGCCTAATAGCGAGGGGCGCTTATGCTTTCTGTAAAAGCAATTCCGCAGGGCTTAAAACTGGCACTTGGCGGATTGCCAAATCGTTCTACTTAAGGTTAAAATACGCGGACAGGGTTACGCTGATGCTCTTCTGCCGGGTGCCGGTATTGTAGATTCCATAGTCCGAGACATCTGTGGAGTAAGGTTCGGTGATCTGAAATACTCCCGCGCGGGCTTCACGCAGCTTGCCCAAGGAAGTTTTGGCGGAGCCTGAGATTTCCGTAGCGCGGGCCAAGGCTTCTTCGGTGGCAGAAGCCAGAAGTTCCTGTTTGAGCTCCGGCAGTTTGGTATAAAGATATTCCAGGCGGGAATCGTTCAGCACCATACCCCGTTCGGCAAAGAAATCCGGGCTTAAGGCCAAATCCTCGATTTTATCCAGATCTTCTGAAAGGATAAAGACATTCTGGCTGAGGTTGTAGCCTATCATATTGCCATTATTGTCATAGCGTTGATAGCTGGTTACGGGTTGGACGCTGATATCATCCGCGGGGACGCCCTTGGTGGCAAGGAATGCTCTGAAGGCAATGATATCGGCATTCATGTCTTTGTAACCTTGGTTCAATCCGTTTGTACCTACCATCTTATCCAGTGAGAGATTCCACTTCACCAGGTCAGATTCAAAGAGTTTGCTGGAGTAGCCCACCACGCGAAGGCTGGTGGCGGCCTGCCGGCTTTGCCAAAAAGCCAGGCTGAAGATGCTGATGCCGATGATGAAGGCCACGCCCAAGAGGTTGAATTTGTGCTTGGGACCTTTTAGCCAATCCCAAGCCCAGATCACAAGCAGGGCTGCAATAGCGATGATAAATGGGTATTTCATGTAGTCTCCTTATTTTGTTGTAATGCCGGCCATAACGCTGGATTTATCCGGCCGTAGCACTGTCTTTAGACGGTGCGTGAACTTGCTGGCTTGCAGACGTCCAGTCTGCAAGAGCAGGGTAGTGCTTTGTGTTTCAAGGTTGCTGCTGGCTTTGAAACTTTGCGCCTTTTGCAAGGCTTGCGACCTTGTTCGACACGAGACGTGTCGAATCCAGCTGTTGATGCACCAGCTGGAGTTGACGCACCAGCTGAAGCTGATGAAACGGCCGGCTGAAGCCAGCGTTACGGTCATAGTAGCCCCCATCTTCTGCGGAAAAACAGTTCCAGACAGAAGCTGAGGATGAATAGTGATATAATATACCATCTTTTATAAAAAGCATATTCATTTCGAGAAATATGTTTATTTTGGGTGGGGGGCAGCGGATTATAGTCCTGCGCCTCGCTCAGACTGAGCAGGTGTCCCCGGCTTTCGGAGGCCAGATAGCTCAAAAGGGGCAGATTAAAATCAAAATCGCGCTCTTCTGCCGCTATTTCGGAGATGGCAAAACTGCCTGTGCTCTTTTGCTGGGAATCTGGCTCACGGATCTCAAAGCGGTAATTCCCGGTTTTGGCAAGTTCGGCACTAAAGCTGTATTCATCGCCCTCACGCACCATAAAATCCCGGGTGACTTCCTTGCCTTCGGGATCAAAAATCGTAATCAGCGGATCTTTATCCAGATCGCTGCTGCGGATATCGTCCTCGGCCCGCAGGCGAATCAAGATGTTCTCACCTTGCAAATAGCTGCTTTTGTAGATAGCGCTGTACGAGCCCAAAGCTTTGTTGCTGAGCCAAGTAAGGACATTTACCATCATTTTCTGATAGCCACCGTCCGGGCTTTGCATCTGCCAGCGCCAGAGATTGAGGAAGCTGAGAGCCAGGGTGCGGCTCTTCCCGCTGTGTTTGACGGCGATGGCGGGAGATTTTTGAGGGTTGTTCATATAGGCCAACACTTCAGCGCCACCGGTGGGATTCACATAATAATAGTCCAGCGGAGGCAGTTTGCTGATCTCTTGAGAAAGCGGATTGAACATCGCATAGAGCGAGGCCTCCGGCGAAATTTGCACAAAACCCTGATAGGGGGTGGCAATATTGGATTTCGCAAGGGGCAGGTATTCGGCCAATTGCTCGGAGGGCAGGCCCTGATAAAACAGCCCCGCTCCCCTCTTTAGATTGCTGGTAATGTATTCTGCCACTGTACTATGCAAGCGCAGATTGCCGTTGTTTACGATCACGATTACGGCAGCTCTGTCTCTTAGATCAAGCTTGGCGACCTGTTCTCCCTGCCAGATATTGCCATCGCGGATCTGGTAGGAGGCGCTTTGCCATCTGGGATTTGTGGCAATCGCGTCCAGGATGAATTTGTTGTCCCAGGCCGGAGCATCAGAAAAAGTGACGATCAGTTCCTTGTCTGCCAGGACCTCAATGGCACCAGGCATTTGGTTGTTACTCAGGCGGGTTTCCTGCTTCAGGGGATCGACCTCTACCCTGAAATTATAAAACCCGGTTTGGGCAAAACGGTGGCTGAAATCCACGGCTTGCTGCACACCTTCCTCCAGTTCTACTTTCTGAGTACCCAGGCGATTTTTCCCCAGATAGAGATGGACATTAGCCGGACCGGAGTAATTTGCCGCCTGCACTTTGGCACGGATGATGGCGGCTTCATTGCGGTAGGCGTAGCGATTTGTCTCCACAGAGATCAAAGCCAGATCGGGAACCAAAAAGCGGCTGCTGTCTGCCACGGCGATGATGGGAACGCCCAGTCTGGAGATCAGGCTGTAGTCTTCATCACGAAACCAGCCGTCGGAGCCCAGGATTATGCCCTGAACCCTGCTGAAATCCAGAGTTTGGCTCAGTTCGCTGAGGCTTTTGATCAAAAGGCTGTTATCGGGACTGCCCTTAAGGCCATTGGCAAAGTTATGCTCCAGAATCTCATATCCGGCCGCCGAATACTTGCCCTTCAAGGTTTGCAACGGCTTCTTGAGCAGTTCTTGTTTGCTTTTATTGTCCCGTTTCAGGTCCATAGAAAGCGAAGTGTCCTTAAGAAAAAGAACCTGTCCGGATTCCGTTTTTTGACGAATAAAGTAAAAGATCGGACTCAGCAGAACCAAGAGCAAGATAAAAAGCGTAATGCTGCGCAGAGCGAAGAGCAAAGCCCTTCTCTTGGTGCTCAGCTCCGGCTGAGTGCGATAGTAAAGTACACCAGATATGAGGATGGCGAGGATGCCTGCTAAAATAAATATCATCAGAATCCGAGACTCATGGAGAGCCCCAGAGAAACTCCTTTGGATTTGTAGCCCGGTAAAAGGCTGTCATAGGTTTGTATGGCAAGGCCAAGATCGCTGACTTTGCCTTTGAAATCGATGCCGTAGGAGACCTTGAGGGGATTGAAGCTATTAGGAAAGGCAAGTCCCCAGGACAGGCCTACAGCCTTCAGCGGCAAGAAACTTGCTGCCAGAGACAGGGTCCCGATCGCGCTGGTGGAGGCGGTTTCCTTGAAGCCGTGCACCCAGTCTGCCGAAACTACGGCGTATTTATGTTTGTACATTGCCGCCAAACGCAATTCCGGCGGCAAGGTGGTAGTAAAGGGATCGATTTTGTAGCTGTCTTGTTCTTGTAGATAAAAATCGTCTTCGATATTGGAGACAAAGACGCTGTCTGCCGAAAAATGATAGGTTTCCATCTGTCGCCTCAAGCCCCATCTGATGAACCCGGCGATGTTATCCAGAGTGATGCCCGCTTCAAACTCCGGGGTGATCTCCGAATAGATTCCCAACATACCTTTGAGGCCAATCCCTCCTGCACCGTCGCGCAGCTTCACTTCCTGCAGTGCGCTGATGCCATCTTCGGGGTCATTGATAATATAGCCATTATATTCTTGGGTATCAAGGCTATATAATCCGGTTAAAAGGCTCACGGCAAATCCGGCTTTGATGGCAGGAACCGGCTCCGGGATAAAAGGCAGGTTGATGCCTCCCAGGCCATAGGTGAGATCGGAGTAAGCCAGAGCCGAGAAATTGGTGTCAGACTTCATAAATTCATAAGAATCCTCGGTGTTGCCATAGAGCAGGATTTCCAGATAGTCTTTGGCAAAAGCGCCTTTGACATAGTATTTTGCCGAAGCTGAGAGGGCGACATTGCCCATGGTGATGCCAAAAATGCTGGTAGATCCGCCGGAGTTGAATCTTAAGCTGCCGTCGATTTTGCTCAAGAGCTTCTCTTTGTCTGCTGTAAAAAGAGTGTCCCGGGTGACGAAGAAATTGTAAGTAGCCAGGTCAAAAGAGGTGTTTGCAGCATAGACGCCGGTATTCACAAGAGGCAACCAGACCTCGGTGCGGCCTCTTTGCTCAGCTTGGCAGGGTTCCAATAGTTGGCTTCTATGCCGTAGGCCCGCAGCATATAGCTATCTGCGTAAAAGATGGATTTCGAGGAGGGCATTGCCACTAGCGATGCCAGACCAAGACAGAAACAGAGGAGGATTAGCAGTTTTTTCAACTTACAGGTCCTGCAGCCTCAGGCTTGCCAAAATCTGTCCTTTGATCCAGATAAAATCCGCCAAACCGGCGTGGATTTCTACCAGTCCATCTGATTTTTCAAAGTTGAAGACCCATTTCAGATATACATCCGGCGCGCTAAAAAGATCCAGCTCGGCCCGGTTCAGAGACATGAGTTCCAAGTCCTGCCAGTCCGGATGGGTCAGGGCAGAGCCTATCGACATTTGCTTGACAAAGCTGTAAGTGGTGGAGTCAGCTATATCTATAGTCTCATGATCGGAAAAATAAGCACAGGCGGTAGCTCCTACGGGGACAGTATTTCGTACCTTCAGACAGAGAGCAGCTTCCTGCACATATTTACTGATCTGCTCCCGATTTTCATCGCTGATGCTGATTCTGGTGGGATTATCCACGATAATAGGCTTGTCGTGCAAAATAAAACGGAAGGGTGCCAAGACGGTGTAATGGGCATAAATGGTATCCGTATCCTGAATCGTGCCATAGCCCGAGGCTGAATCTATGATGAATTTGACATCCACAATCTCAATATGATCCGGCATGATCTGCATGAGCTCTGAAATACGGTTGCTAAAGACCAGATGGGTGGGATTGCCCACTGTGCCTGCTTCAATGCGGTAGTTTTTGCCATCATCATCCAGGATCGGGATGGTGACTACCGTATCGCCTCGCGAGGCTTGGAACCAGCCTACAAACTCACAACTAAAGTACATCTGATTTGAAACCGCGATCTCAATGAAAGCTTCACTTAAGGTAACAGCTGCGTCAAGATTGTGCGGATATTCTATATCGATATTGCTGGCAGAACTTGCGGCCTGGATTTCGTAGTGCACAAAGCGTCCCTGAAAGGTATGAAAACGGATCGGCTCGGTGATCAGAAAGCTGATTTTTGCCAGAGCAGAGCCCTCTGGAAGGGCAGAGCTGCCGGTGAGCTGCACATCCAGCCCGTTGATGGGGTGTTCGTGATCCCGGATCCCAATGCAATAAGAGCTAAGATCAAGGCTGTGCCAGTCTGTAGCCTCTGTGTAGCTCAGATGCAAAGGCTTGCCTTGAGCATCGGTAATGGTGAGAATCTCAAACTCCAGATTCCAGGCTCCCGCATCAGGATCAATATCGGCTACCCGGACTTTGATCTCGCCGGAGGCAACCTCTCCATAAGACAGGATGACATCGCTCAGACTATCGCAGAAAGCAATGGGCTGCAAGGGATTGGCGCCGGATAAAACCGTGAGACTGCTTTCACACAGATTGGGCTCTATGACCACCGGATCCAGGACGTTGGTTTCCACATCTCCCTCGGTAGTGAGATACAAGAGATTGTCTTCATCCACAATGATATGCACACTATCCACCAATTCCGAAACGTAAAAGTGTTCATTGATCAGTGGTATTTTCAGGTCCACATCCCAGACTGGCAGCGAGGGTTTCTCCATCTTACAAGCACCCAAAAGCAGTAAGACGCCAAGCAAAATCATGATTTTATCTTTCATGGATATATCCTTCAATCAGCTTCTAATGAGACTGATCATGGGAATCCTGATTGCAAGTTTGGGGCCGTTTTGTGCAGAGATATTGACAGGCATGTGCCCGGAGCAGCTGCTCTTCTTGGGGCTCTAAACTGCTCAATAACTCAGGGTTCTTGTCCAATTTTCGGATCAAAAGCTCCTGCTTCACCAATTCTCCAAAGGCAGGATGATAGGGGCCGGCGATGTAATCTGTAAAGTCCAGATTGGAGGGCAAACCGTATTTTATGATGCGGATACCTTCCTGGATGCACAGCTCTGCATAATCCGCACAAATCTTGACAGCTTGGGGAACCGAAAGCGGGGTATATTCACCTCTCTCATAGATTTTGTGCAGAGGCGTATCCCTGATCACGACCAGAGCATAGAGCCTCAGCAAATCAGGCTTGAGCCATCTTAAGATGCGATGGTTTTCGGCAATGGTTTCTTCATCACTGCCCGGCATACCGGGCATGAGTTGCAGACCCAGCACAAACCCTGCCGCACGAACCTTTTCCGCTGCCGCCAGACCCTGTGCTGTCACATAATTGCGCCCGCTTTTCTTAAGAGGCAGATCGCAAAAGTCCTGTATGCCCAGCTCAATAGTCTTCACACGATACCTTGCGCAGCGCCTCAGGATTTCATCTGTGATATACAGAGGATGAGTGGAAATGCGGATGCTGGAATCATCGTCCAAAAGGTCATGGATTCCTTTTAATAAAGTCTCCTGCCGGGAAACCGGCAAGGCTGTGAAAGTGCCGCCATAAAAGGCTACTTCTTTGCTGCGCTTGGGATTGCGCCGGATAAAAGCCTGAACCTGGACCCTCGCCTCTTCCAAATCAAAGGCGCCCGCACGGCTGATCTTGCTTTGATCGCAATAGATACAGCCACCAGGACAGGCCTCATTGGGTATAAAGAGGGGGTAGATCAGGCTTTTATACGGCTTTTTCATATTTATTCAGGTTTGCCGATCTTCATGGGACGGGCGATATAGCTGGTGTGCAATAGACGTTTGGCTTTGGGGCTATTGGGCGCTTCCAGAAACTCTTTATAGAGTTTTTGGATGGAGGCATTATTGTGCGATTCTCTTGTTTCACTCTCCTCGTCTTCCTTGTAAAGCCCTTTGGCACGGGCCAAGCGGACGCTATTTGTGCTGCGGTAAGGCTGACCTCCACCACCCACACAACCACCGGCGCAAGCCATTACTTCCACAAAGTGGTAAGGCGGCTCTTTGCCTGCATTCTGGGCATCACGGATTTCATTCATCATTTTGGAGACGTTGCCCAGTCCGGAAGCCACGCCAATGCGGATTTCCTTGCCCAAAAGCTCTATCTTCCCTTTTTTAATGCCTCTGCCACCCCGTACAAAGTCTATCTTGGGGTTTGGCAGTTCGTTGCCTGTGGCCAGATAGTAACCGGTTCTCAGAGCCGCTTCCATCACTCCGCCAGAGGCGCCAAAGATCGTACCCGCTCCGGTGTATTCACCCAGAGGGTTGTCCGCCACTCCGTCTTCCAGTTTGGAGAGATCGATGCCCCTGGTTTTGAGCATGCGCGCCAGTTCGCGGGTAGTGATGGTGAGATCCACATCCTTGTGTCCTGAGGCATACATATCTCCCATGCGTTCGATCTCATACTTCTTGGCCGTGCAAGGCATTACGGAAACCAGGAAGATTTTATCCGGATCCAGCTTCAGCTTCTGGGCCCAATAGGTTTTCACTATGGTGCCCACCATCTGATGCGGACTTTTGGAAGAGGAGAAATGAGGGATCAGATCGCTGTGGAACTTCTCCAGAAAATCCACCCAGGAAGGGCAGCAAGTGGTGATGAGCGGAAACTTTTCCGGTCTATTTAAGAAAACATCCACAAATTCACTGGCCTCTTCCATGATGGTGAGATCTGCCCCGAAATTTGTATCAAAGACGTACTTGAAGCCCAGTTCCCTGAGCGCTGTGTACATCTTGCCTTTGACGTTGGTGCCGGGTTTATAACCAAATTCTTCGCCCAGAGCCACCCTTACTGCAGGTGCTTCCTGAGCCACCAAGATGAGCTCCGGATCGTCCAAAGCAGCCCATAAGGCCTCGGAATCATCACATTCATAGATGGCTGCCACAGGACAGTAGGCACTGCATTGCCCGCACTTTACACATTCGCTGTCTTCCAGAAGACGATCGAAGGTAGGACCCACATAGGTCTCAAAACCACGTTCACTGATCTGCAAGGCATGCACATCCTGGATCTCGTTGCAGATGTAGGTACAGCGTCCACAATTTATGCAATAAGAAGGGTCTAAAGTGATGGCGAGAGAGGATTCGTCAATGCCTTTGTATTTACGTTTCACATGTTTTAGATTCATATGCCGGATGGCAAGATCCTGGGCCAAATCCTGCAATTCGCAGCGGCCGTTTTTGATGCATTCCGGACAGTTATTGGGATGATTTGAGAGGATAATCTCCACCGCTTCCCGGCGCAGGTCCAGGAGTTTTTTACCGGTGGTTTTGATCTCCATTCCGTCTTCACAGGGGGTAGAACAGGCTCGCACAGTGCGGCCGTCCACGTCCACCATGCAAACGCCACAATTGCCAAAAGCTGGCAGATCTTCATGATAGCAGAGATGCGGAACCGGGTATCCGGCTTTGGTACAGGCGTGTAAGACCTTGGTGTTTTTTAGCACCTGAGTGGCCTTACCATTGATATAGACAGTTATCATATTCACTCCTTTCGGGGTTTACTTGGGTAGAATGCATAATGTACAAAGCTGGAAAATGTGTCAAGTGCGGCTTTTGATTAATTGAGAATGGAAAATTGAAAATGGAGAATTGGGGGGGTGCAATTTAGAGCTTTTCGGCTTTAATATCGTCCTGCCCAGACTGCTTTAACACTATTTATTGTCATCTCTATCATAATCTATAGAGCTGGGCTGCTGCCAGTCACGGGAGGAAAAGGCTGGAAAACAAAGAACATATTGAGCCAGAACTTTGCAAAAGAT
>CAXZAB010000053.1:0-11605 GCA_964293715.1 uncultured bacterium
AAGCCTTTGTACAGCTTTACACTGAAGTTGCCAATCCCACCACTAATAGTACTGGATGACACTGCGCTGTTATCGGCTACGCGTCTGAGCATTAAGGCAGGGGTAACAATGCCGGAACCGTTTGCATCACCATTATCATCTCTGGATGCAACGTAAGTCCAAGTGATACCATCGTTTCCTATAAAATTACCATTGGTATAAGAGGCAGTGGCATTTGAGTTTGTGAAGTCTTCGAATCCCTGCGCCCAGACGAAGCTGAGGCTGATCACGAGGCTAAAGATTAAAATCCATTTTCTAAGCATGGCATTCTCCTTGCTTTTTCTAAATTGTTGTAAGCTCATGGGGCGCCGTCGCCCCGTTATTAAAAGATTCAAATGATCTTGTGTGTAACACTCTATAGGTTTGCCTCGCAGCAAAGACCAGCTTTACGGCAAGAGCGAGATTAACTAATTCCATTACCAGACGATGGCGGGATTTCGTCAACTAAATTTTTCGGTGCCGGAGCAAGAAGAAAAGAGAGAATTCGCTATAAAATTCAGCTACTCCAGCGGTTCGGGCAAAGTCGATGTAATTCCACAGATCTTCACAAGCCCAAGATCCGGTGGCGGGCACGAGACTCAAAACCATCATTTTAGATTAGTCAATAAAGGCGCAGATACTATTTTCCCAGATTTTGCTTGACCTTTTTTCAGCTCTTCAGATTATGAGAGATATTGAATATATCATAGGGAGTAATGTGGTGCCGATGAAAAGAATTTTAATGGTGCTGGGGCTGATCATGATCGGCCTGATGGCCTGTCAGAGTGAAGATACCCGCATAGCCAAAGCGAACAAGAAGCTGGGCAGCCGGCAAAAGCCGATCAAGATGTATTTTGTGCCTTCTTTGGAGGCCGGAAAAGTGGTGGCCAGTGGTGAAGAGATTGCCGAGGCTTTACACAAGGCTACCGGATATTATTTCAAGGTTGCCGTGCCCACCAGTTATGCCGCGGTGATCGAAGCCATGGGCAGTTATCAGGCTGATATCGCCTGGTTGCCTACTTATGCCTACGTTTTGGCACATCAGAAATACGATGCGAATGTACGCCTGATGACCGTGCGCAACGGCGAGAAAAACTACCGCGGACAATTTGTCGCCTTGAAAGACGAGATTCAGGATATTCAGGATATCCAGGGCAAGATCATCGCTTATACCGATGCCGCTTCTGCCTCAGGTTATATCTATCCCTCCGCGATCCTCAAAGAAAATGGCATCGTGCCCAAAGACCACATCTTTGCAGGGGGACATCCCCAGGCTATTTTGGCAGTGTATAGCGGCCGGGCCGATGTGGCTTGTTCCTATTGGAGCCCGCCGGACGAATTCGGAAGGCCTACCGATGCCCGCGAAAAGCTCTTTGAAACTCATAGTGATATCTATGATAAGGTGCGCATAATCGGGTTTACGGACTGGATTCCCAACGATACGGTCACCTTCCGCAAAAATCTGCCCCATGATCTGGAACAAAAAGTGGTGGATGCCCTGTACGGATTTGCCCAAAGCTCTGAAGGACAGAAGACTCTGAAGGCCCTGTATGATGTGGATGGTCTAGATTATGCCACAGATGCAGATTACGATGTGGTGCGCACAGCCCTGAAAGCCATGGACATGGACCCCGAAAGCATGCTGGACTAAAGGATCTGCCAAACTTGAACATCCTCGAAGTAAAAGATCTTTACAAAAGCTACGATGGTCAAAGCTATGCCTTAAACGGGCTCTCTTTTGAGCTGCAAGAGCGGG
This sequence comes from uncultured bacterium, assembly GCA_964293715.1. GTDB lineage: Bacteria > Cloacimonadota > Cloacimonadia > Cloacimonadales > Cloacimonadaceae > UBA5456. Next base: position 1,775 of record CAXZAB010000053.1, read on the forward strand.
ATTTCATCGTGCTTCTGGGGCTTTCCGGAAGCGGTAAATCCACCCTGCTCAGATGCATCAACCGTTTGATAGAGCCCACCAAAGGCGATGTGATCTTCGAAGGTCAATCCATTATGGACCTCAAAGGGACCCAGCTCAGAGAGTACCGGCGCAATATCGCCATGATCTTTCAACAGTTTAACTTGGTTAAAAATCTTACGGTGCTCACCAATGTCCTCACCGGAAGACTGGGCTATCATAATCTCGGTTCCGGTTTTACCCCGCAGGAGCTGGATTCTGCGCACTTCAATTTACAGAGAGTGGGACTGGAAGATTATGCCAACAAACAGGTGAAAAAGCTCTCTGGAGGTCAGCAGCAACGGGTGGCAATCGCCCGGGCTTTGATGCAGGAGCCCAGAATCATCCTGGCCGATGAACCGGTGGCCAGCCTGGATCCCGCCACGGCAGATTCCATTATGCAGTATCTGGCCAAGATCAATCAAGACGGCATTGCCGTGATTTGCTCTCTGCACTTTCTTTCTCTGGCCCGCCGCTATGGCAGCCGGGTGCTGGCTCTCAAAGATGGAATCAAGGCTTTTGAAGGCCTGCCCACTGAGATCGATGAAGCCAGATTCAAGGAAATCTATGGAGAGGACGCCCAGGAGATTTAGCTATAGAGCAAGCCAGCGGCCCGTCCATGAGCCCTAAATCCTGTTATTTTCAGGAAAATGGGTGATTATCCTAAAAGAGCCAAAGATTTCACTTGACAAAATAATAAGGTTTGAGAATATGGATTAACATATGACGCGAGGTGGAGCAGCTGGTAGCTCGTCGGGCTCATAACCCGAAGGTCGGAGGTTCGAATCCTTCCCTCGCTACCATTTTATAATTAGAGAAACGAGTTTAACTCGTTTTTTTTATAGCAGTGTGGCGGTGTAGCTCAGTCTGGTTAGAGCACCGGAATCATAATCCGTAGGTCCGGGGTCCAAATCCCTGCGCCGCTACCACTTTTTTTCTGCGCCAGTAGCTCAGCAGGATAGAGCAACAGCCTTCTAAGCTGTGGGTCAGGGGTTCGACTCCCTTCTGGCGTGCCAGCTTTATTCAAGCATTTTCACCATGCAAGTTTTGTGGTGGGTGTAGTTCAATGGCAGAGCGCCGGATTGTGGTTCCGGTCGTTGCGGGTTCGAGTCCCGTCACCCACCCCACCAAACTTAAACCGCACCTGGAGGAATCCAGAGTGCGGTTTTTTGTGTTAGGGTGTTTGCATGTTGGATTCGATGCGTCTCGCGTCGCACAAGGCCACAGGCCTTGATAAAAGGGGAGTAGGTTATCAGAAAAGAGTACGGAACGTGCTCTGCAGACGAGACGTCTGCAATCCAGCAGAGGCTTTACTACATATTCAGCAGAATCAGGCTGAGGATCAGCAGTATCCACAGAATATAATCTTTGCCCACCGGACGCTTCTTCCAAAACAGGATATCGCTGATGATGCTCATTATCACTATGGAAACCGCCAGCAGCGGATAGGCTATAGCCGCAGGGATTGTATCCAAAGACTTCAGAAAGAACACGGTAGAATAGCGATTGGGCAATCCCAAAACAAAACCGTAAAGGATATATTTGGGGTGAAAACGCAAACGTGAGGCCAAAATCGCAATCAGAGTATAGACAAAAGCTGAGCTAAAGATGAGATAGACAAAGAACTGTTCATTACCGCTGCCCAGTTCCTTGAAGATTTTCATACTGGCATCGCTGAGCCCTGAAACCACAAACAGCGCAATAATCCACAGGAAGTTTTTCAGAGCTTTGGGATCTGCGCCAAAACTGAATGCAGTTATGCCCAGGATGATGCCGATAAGACTGTAAGGACTAAGCTTCTCTCCAAAGAAGATCAGCGAAATCAGGATGGGCACGATCATAGAAATACGCATCGCTCCCACGGAAAGCGATAAGCCATTGACCACGATGCTCTTTTGATAGATCCAGAATCCTCCCAAAAAGAAAGCTCCGATCACCAGACCCAGGCCGAGATCGAATCCGGAAGCTACAGCCGGCGCACTCTTCATGCTGATAGCCCCGCTGATGGAGGCCACAAAGTAATTCCCCAAAAAAATAGGCAGCATACTGAGGCCGCCCTTGCGACCCACGACCATCAGGAAATTCGCAATCAGTACAGAGCAGAGCACGCTCAGAGCAAGATATAACATCTAATACATATCCTTAATGTTTTTAGATCTTTACTGTTAGCAGAAAACTGGCCACACAGGCCCTCATCTTTCACCTTTGGGCAGATAGTATTTATCAAAACGTTTGACCAGATATATCCTGATGGCTACGTAATCCGTAATAGTGACGCTGGAGAAAATCGCAAACATGATCATCATCTGATATTTGATCGCCACCAAAGGACTGGCTCCTCCCAGAATCTGTCCCGTCATCATTCCCGGCAGGCTTACCAAACCCATGGAAGCCACGCTGAGCAATTGCGGGAGTAAGGCTGCATACAGGGCTCTGCGGAAAGCGGGTAAGGCTGCTTCCCAGAGATCGGCGCCCAAAGTGATGCGGGTATAGTACGCCTGCCAGTTATCCGCCAAACCGCTTTCAAAGCGTTCCAAAACCAGAGCACAGCTGTTCATGCAATTGCCCAGAATCATGCCATAGATGGGAATGACAAACATAGGAGAATACAGCGGCTGCGGCCTTATGACCATCACCAGAATCCAGGGCATGATGATGATGCCACTGACGACGAGGGCTGTGGAGATCACCGGCAAGATAATCTTACGTTGAAATCTGAGGCGGCCTTTGACGGTAAGAATTGCTGTGCCAATCATTACCAACATCCAGAGCAGAGTAAGCCACCAGCGCTGCTGATTGAAGAGGAATTCCAGCCAGATGCCCACAAGGCTGAGCTGCAGAATCATCCGGCCCACGGAGATAAAGAGCTGGCGGGTGAGCTTCAGCTTCAGATGTGAGAAAATTATAATGGGATAAAGCAGGAGCAGTATAGACAGGCCCAGACCCAAATAACTGATATCCATTATTTCACTCCCTTATTGTCAATCAATTTGCCCGCTTCCAGAGTCCAGATGCGGCTCCAGCGCTCTTGCCACAGCGGATCGTGCGAGATCGCGATCACGGTGCCGGGATAGGTACCAAAAACACAATCTGAGATGATGCCCGAGGTCTTTTGATCCAGAGCGGAAGTAATCTCATCCAAAAGCAGAATCTGAGGTTTCAGCAGCAGGGTACGGATGAGGCCAATGCGCTGTTTTTCCCCTCCCGAAAGCTGGTTGGTCTTTTTCCCCAAATAATCCGGGGAGAGCTTAAAACTCTCTAAAAGCTCATGTAGGCGCTGGGTGCGGCCGGCATGATCCTTGTGTTTTAAAGCGGCATACTTGAGCGGTTCATCCAGGATTTCCTGCACTGTCCCCTCTCCCAAAAAAGTCTCCTGCATCACCATCGAGATGCTGGCGCGCAGTTCGTAAGGATGATAATCCTGCAAGGGCTTGCCTTCAAAGAGGACCTGTCCTTCATAGCTCTGGTTCATCAGATTCAGGGTGTTCAGCAACGAGCTTTTGCCCGTGCCGGTAGCGCCTACGATCAGGATTCGCTCTTGGGTGCTCACCTGGAGTTTGATATCTCTGGCCAGGGTTTGCTCTCCATAATACAGGTGTTTGATGTCTATTTGTAAAAGTTTTCCCATTTAATTATTCCTTATAGTCAGGGGCTGATTTTAGTCCCACGGCCCTCGCTACGGCCCGGAGAACTGTCATAGATTTCAATATTATAATAGATCACGGTAATATAATCCCGGGGAAAATCACCGTGGAAGAAGCTGTGCACAAGATTCACATAGCGCACCGCTGCTTTTTCATAAGAGCTGAGTTTGGGGTCCAGCGGATCCAGCAGGCGCGCAATCTGCTTGATCTTGAAGGTGGGGATATCCAAAAACACTGTGACACAGGCAGGAGCAAGCATTTGATTGATAAAAGTCTGGGTATTATAGCCGGGCTCGGAGTAGAGCTCCAAAGAGACCAGCCGGTCTGCCTCGAAGACTTCTTCCGCGTTCTGATAGAGGCTATCGAGGATGTTTAGTTTGGTGGACATAGTGCTACCGATATTGCTCTGCAGCAGCTCTGTGATCTCCGTTAGTTTTTCAGCTTTGGGCAAGAATCCACAGCCTTTGACGGCGTTGTTCAGTTTGAACTGTGAATCACCTCTGGCTATGCCCCAAGTGGCTACCATACCGTTATGCGGCCCGGAAAGTTTGGGAGCGCCGTGTTCTTTGCCACTCAGCATTTGGCGGAAGATCTCTAAATATTCGGTTCGGCGGGCCTTATTCCAAGTCCAGAAAGTATCGGGAAAATCCACCAGAGGCAAGCTTTCCCACTTATCTTCAAGACGGGCTTCGATGATTTTGCTGCCGGCAGGCGGGGTTTTAGCGGTGCTCTGCACACAGTAGCCATCCTGCCAAAAGTCTGCTGACTTATAGGCCACATTAGCCTTCAAAGTACCGAGTCCCAAGAGAATAATAATGATCAGGATCAGTCGCATTCTGCCTCCTAAAAAACTAAGATTACCGTTTGAGCTCTTTGATAGCTTAAGCTCAAAACAGCATCCAAATCAAGGTGTGGAAATTCAAAGATCCTGTCAACAGTTTTCTGGAGAAAGGAAGCATTTATCCTGAGGGGTTTTGGCATGATTTGGGGATATAGAATGCGGAAGGGGGAATTTATGGGATATAAGGAGAGATTTTGGGGGTGGCGGAAAAGGGGAGCTGGTCGTTAGGGCGGAACGGAGTCCGCCCCTACATGGATTTCCAGTACTGGACAATTTGCGGGAGAGGCTGGCGATCTTTGCTTTGGGATACTGTGGAGAGGAATTTGCTGTACATAGTCTTCTTGTCTTTGGGATAGCCAAAGGGGGAAATAGCCACGATCTTCCAGGATTTGGGAAGGCCCAGATGCTTTGCCAGCAGTTTTTCGGAAAAGGCAGGCATCCAGCAGGAGCCGATGCCATGCTGCCAGGCGGTGAGGATCATCTGTTGAAAAGAGATGGCGGTATCCACAAGGTAATAATCCTTACCGTTGATGCAGGTATTTTTCTTCAGATCGGCGCAGGCTACGATCACCACGGGCGCGTCTTTGATAAAGAAATTGCTCAGGCCGATGAGTCCGGTTTTCTTGGTCAGAATCCGGATATCCTCCGGATCATCAAAAACAATGTAGCGCCAGGGCTGGCGGTTTTGGGCTGAGGGGGCCAAACGACCGGCTTCCAGGATGTCTTGCAGAACATCTTGTGGGATAGGGTCAGATCTAAAATCTCTCACGCTGTAGCGGCTTTGAATCAAGTCTTGAATATTCATATAGCTTAAGAACTCCCTTGCAGTGTATTTATGCTTTGCAAAATCCCGGCATCTTCCACAGGAACTATCAGCGAAGCTATGGAGCTATACCGGATGATCTCTCTGAGGCCGGCTTCCGCTTCCGCATAGATATTCAGAGAAGATGGGATGATGATGGGCTGCCCGCGCTGGCCCCGGAATTCCGGTCTGATCACACAATCCGGGTTTTCAAAGGCAGATTCCAATAAAATGGAGATGGTTTCAGGATGCACAAAGGGGTGATCCACGGGGAAAATGAGATATAAATCCGCCTTGGTCTCCAGCTTGCTTACAGCCATGCGCAAGGTATCCAGAGGGCTGGTGGCGTCGCCCTCTTCTGCCAGAACGATGTCTCTAACCCCAGCCTCCAGGAGGCTGGCACTGATCCTTTGTGAAGACAGCTTGCCATCCACACAGGCATCAGATTCGGACCTGTCCGGGCCGGAAGCGAGGATGATCGCAGTTACTTTATAAGGTTTTGATCCTGGCACAGTTTCGCTCCTGTCTTTCAAAATGTTGCCTTGCTATGATGACCACGATTAATCATCAAACTTAAGCGCTTGTATGTCTTTGAGCCCATGCCCCGTAAGCATCAATACCACTTTGGCCTTGTCTTTGATCCAGGCCTGTTCCCGGGCATGATAATACGCTGCCAGAGTGGTGGCACTGGAGGGGTCACAAAAGATTCCGCTGCGGGAAGCCAACATCTTTTGGGCAGAAAGGATTTCATCATCGCTCACCCTGATACTCATGCCCTGGGAAGCTTTGAGCACTTTCACGGCCAGATGTGCGGCTGCGGGAGTCTTGATCGAGATCGAATCTGCTACAGTCTGCGGCTTCTTCGCATCTTCGTAAACTCCGCTTTCCCAATAGCTGGTAATGGCATCAGAGCTTTCCGCTTGAGCTGCCACAAGGGCGGGCACACGGTCTGTAATCCCGGCTTTTTGCAGATCAGAAAAGGCCTTGGCTATACCGGAAAGAATCACGCCAGCGCCCGTGGGAACAAAAATATAATCCGGTACCTGGTCCAACTGCGCAAAGAGCTCCAAGCCCCCGGTTTTCTTGCCTTCGATGGTAAAGGGATGATAGCCGCTATTGCGGTTCAGACATGCATGAGCCCTGGAATACTCCAAAGCTGCGGCAAAGGCATCGTCATAACCGCCTTCTACGAGATTGACCTGGGCTTTGTAAACTTTGATTTGGGCTAACTTGGCCTGGGGAGCCTTGGCCGGGGCAAAGATCACCGCTTTGAGACCCGCGGCAGCACACAAGGCCGCCAGAGAAGCTGCGGCATTACCGGTGGAAGCAGTCACTATTTCCTTGATGCCCAAGCGCTTGGCTTCTGCTACCACCAAGCTTGAAGCGCGGTCTTTGTAAGACCCACTGGGATTCACGCCGTCAAACTTGAGGTACAAGCCCTCCCCCACCAAGCTGTAGCTACAGATCAGGGGAGTATTTCCCACCGGGAAATTGGGATAATATTCTCTTTCCAGAGGGCTGAAAAGCTCACAAAGCTCCTGCATCTTCCGGGCAGGACTGGCTCCCGGAAAGGCAATACTAAATTCTTTCCAGGCTTTGCCGATCTTGGCGTAGTCAAACACGCATTCCAGGATGCCGTGCAGAGGAATGCCGGGCTTGTAGGTTTTGCTGCAAGCCGGACACAGATAAATGACCTCATCACGTTCGTACTCCTGGGCACAACGGGTGCAACGGTATTTCACAAAATAGTTCATAATATTATTCCGTAGATCAGCGCGGCAGCAAAAGCTGTTGCTGCTGTGAGGTCTTTAACAGAAATGACCTCAAACTTTTGGGCCCTATGGACCCTGTGTATATTATATCTTTGCATAATCTATCCTTTCTAAAAATCCATAAATGCAAGTATAAAACAGTGCGCTTTACTGTCAACAGATTTTACGCTGTGGGAAACAAGGGAAAGCTTTGTAATAAAGGACTTTGCCTGAAGATCTGCAGGAACGGATCCTCTCAAATTCGGAGGAGCGAACTGAAGGGCAAAACATCTTACAGACATATTGAGATAATAGACATTCCCGAAGCCTGGACAGGCTCCGGGAATGTCACATTTATACTTGCATTACTTCATTAGAATCATTTTGCGGGACTGGTTAAAGTACTTGGTCTGCAGGCGATAGAAGTATAAGCCTGAAGAAACCGGACGTCCCTTTAGGTCGCGTCCATCCCAGATCAAATGATGTGGACCGGCTGCATATTCGGCATTCGCCAATTGACGTACCAGCTGGCCTTTGGAGTTATAGATCTTGAGCTGGGCAGGGCCAGACTCAGCCAGGGTAAACGAGATGGTGGTAGTGGGGTTGAAGGGATTCGGATAGTTTCTACCCAGAGCGGTCTTTAGCTCAGGAGCATTAATGTCTTCATTGCCAGGAGGATCCACATAAGGCCAGGAAACATACGCTACACTTGTAGGAGCGCCTTCTTCGCCCATATAGATTGCAGTAACGTAGTACCGGTAATCTCCCTCATATTCCCGAATTTCAGAATAGGCGGTGTCTTCGGTTTCCAGAACCATTTTGAAGGGCCCGCTATCAAACTTGCGATACACTCTGAAAGCAGATGCAGGGAACATAGCCTGGGAAGACGGAGCCCAGATGAGATTCACATGACCGGTATCATCGTCGTAAAAGTAACTAAAGTCCTCTACGGCAGGCAGATCGATGAGGGTGAAATCTGCATTAAACACCGGTGTATCCACATTGATGGGAATGTTGTTCTGAGTGGAACTCTGGTGATTGACCAGACTGGCAGTAACAGAGTGGGTGCCATTGGGCAGATACAATCTGTAAGTTCTGTCGCTATCCGGATTGGTGGCGAAGCGCTTCGCAGACATCACTGTCACGAGACTGGGATCTACCATAGAAGTGAGGCTCACCTCACCTTCCACAAACCCTGTCTTGAGATTGACGTCGCTAAGCTCAAAATCATCGATAGCCCAGCCGGGACCTGTAATGGAGCCGTTTGAGCCAAGGCGGAAACGGAACATCACTTCTTCATCGGCATATAAGCCAAGATCGAAGGTGGCACTCACCCAACCTGAGCTGTCTCCGGTCCAGCCATCTTCGGAATTGAGTCCGGGGATGGCAGTGCCGTTGTAGCCTCCGGCAGGAGAGATTACGGTCCAGCTGTTGCCATTATTTGTGGAGATTGATACGTTGATGCCATCGAAATTCTGCTCTACGGAGTAGTTCTGCATAAAGCTCAGTTCGCTATTATCGCCCAGCACATAATGCGGGGTATACAGGTGATAGGTCACATTGATGGGATATTCACCACTGAGATTGGTAGCCCAAACTCTGTCGCCGCTATGAGCATCCACGTTTTCAGGCTCTCCCCAGACCCAACCGCTTTCGGAGATGAATTGGCCATTATTCAGCTCAAAATCATGCTCCACGTTGGGCAAATTGTAGGGGATATGCAGAGTTACGTCCACCGCTTCTCCGCTGAGGGGGGTGGCAGTGAAATGCAGGGGCAAATAGCCGGCATCAGAGGTAACGCCTGTGAAATCCAGGTCAAAGACCAGCTGCATGATCTGGTTTCCACCGATCACAGGGATGGTCTGCTGGGCATTTACAATGCTGAGGTTTGGCACAGCGCTGTCTAAGGTAGCATCTATATCACGGGCATCCACGATACTGGCATTGCGCAGGTTGATGATGAGTTTCACCTCTTCATCGGGATCGATCACGCCATTGAAATTGCCTTCATAATCTGAGATCAGGAAGGAATAATAATGCAATTGAGAGGAATCCACCTGAATACTGAATTGGCGATTCCAGGTATCTTCACCGGCCTCTACAAGCAAGGCAAAGGGGATAACATGGCCTGCGGGGCAATCCTGGCTCACCGTAAAGGTAAAGGGACTGCGGTTTACTCCGGTGGCTCCGGCTTCCAGAGGGTAATAATCAGATTCGGCATTTTGAATAAGCACATACTCACTGGTGCTGCTGAGGGTAGCGGTGATATTATCGGCCAGAAGATTGCCGGAATTCTCCAGGAGCACTCCCAGTTTCACGGTTTCTCCGGGCTCCACCACGTTGTTCTCATCATCCAGATAAGTTGCGGCGATGAGTATATTTGAAGATTCATGATAGATAGGAACGTTTGTGATATAAATCGCTTTGCCGTGTGAAAGCGGCGCTGCGGCTGTGGGATACAGGTTATTGAAAGAATATTCCAGACCCCTTCTGCCGGTATGGTCTTCGATACCAATGGTGCTGTAGTTTCCATGCCTTCTGCCAGATTGGACGTTCACGTTATTGAAGGTATGATACTGGAACTTGATCGGGCCATCACCCAGACTGGTGTTATAGGTAGCCTGATCATAGAGGATCACCTGGAAGGTTTCCACTGAACTGCCATTGTAACCATTCTTCATATTGTACCATTCGATCACAAAAGAGTGGTTGCTGCGATCAAACATCGTGTAAATA
>CAXZAB010000054.1:0-11405 GCA_964293715.1 uncultured bacterium
AAGCCTATTCCAATCCGTATTATCCAGGCATAATACCTGAAAAGCGAGAACGGGACGCTATTTTAGACATCAACTTGGGATGCACGGGTTTAGCTGCTTAGTTTGAAAGAGAGTCTTTTTCATCCTGCGGATAAACCAGCATTCTTGGGTCCTTTCTCATTTGAGAAACTTGATCACATATCTATCTACCCTTAATCAAGCGTTAATTCTTAACGCTTGATTAAGGGTAGATAAAGACATGATCGACGCCTACGGGAGAGGGAGAAAGGATCACAATGGCTATCTAATATATCTAATATATTAATATATTGTCTAATATATTGGAGAGTAAGCCTTCTAACTATACAGGCAGAACCCTTGAAAATAGTGAATGGGAGCATGATCTGATCACCCATCCAGCTTGATGGACATATTATAGGAGTGTTTTCCGTGCTCGGCCAAATGCAGATAATATGTGGGGTGATAGATTGAGCTGCGGGTGCCCGGCCTTAAAAGACCGGGGAAAAGTCTTGTGGAGGGTAGTAGCTTGTTGCACAGCGGTTAAAACCGCTGCCTATAGTCTTTTAAGGAGGAATTGAACTATAGGTTTTTAGGGTTTTATGGTTTCAGCGTTTCAGCGTTTTAGCGTTTTAGCGTTTTAACGTTTTAACGTCTTAACGTTTCACGCTTTCGTTTATCCTTTATCGTCTAATATCTAACCTTTAACGTTTAACGTTTAATGTTTAACGTTATGGCAGCTTCGTAGTTTTTAATGCAGAATGCAAAAGCCCCCGGATCAACTGCCAATCCTGGAGATTCGGTTTCAGCAGCGCGGCAAAGCCGAATTTCTCACCCAGAGCAAGCTGAATGACATACCAGCCTCCATAGACCGCATAGGCGATGGTAGTGGCCAAGGCAGCGCCTTTGATGCCCATTCTGGGGATCAAAATGAGATTTGCGACTATATTCAGGACAAAGGTGCAGAAGGTGATCCAGAGGTGGATATGGGGTTTATTTTGCGCGTAGAACCAGGGCGAGGCAATCCGGGGGATACAGGCAAAAAGCACCCCGGGAAGCAGGATAATGGTAACCCAGGTGGCTCTGGCATAGGCGGCACCATACACCACCGGGATCAGGAAACTGCCCAAAACCCCTACAAAAGAGAGGATGAGGCAGACATAGAAGCTGAGCCGGATGGTGCGGGCAGTGAGGAGGCTGCCGTTATCAGCTTCCGGCAGATTATACAGCCGTCCCAGCAGAGCACCGGTGATGGCCGTGGGCAAAAGAAAAAGCAGTTCCGCGATGACTACTGCAATGCTATAGATTCCGAGTTCGCTGAGGTTTAAGTACTGTTTGATCATGATCTGGTCCACCCTCAGCAGCAAATAGGCAAAGAGCGCAGACCACCAGCCAAAGGCACCATATTTGAATTCTGCTTTTAAGACCGGCAAGCTCACCATAAACAGATATTTTTCCTTCAGCGAAATCTGGATTATGATAAACCACAAGAGCATAGCAGCCACCATGATGTAAAAGAAACTGAGGGGAGTGAGCAAGCCCGAAAGCCAAAAGATGACTATCGCCAGGCTGCGAATAAAGAAAACGATGAGCCCGATATTATTGTTTTGGATGATCTTTTCATCGCCGATGAGCCAAGCCTGATGATGGGAGGTAAAAATGGTGGAAACCATCAAAAACAATCCGCCCACGATATACACCGTGCTGTATGAATCCAGCAACAAGCCCAATCTACTGGCCAAGCCTACCAAAATCACTAAGACCACAGAAATCAGGCTCAGAGTATTTACATTGGAGCTATAGATCTCCGTTCGCCCAAAGCTGCTTTTCTTTTGAAAATAGGTGACGGCAGAGCTGAGCCCAAAATGCCCAAAGCCGCCCAGAAGGTTGAATACCAAAAGGATGTAAGCTACATATCCCTGTCCGCTGGGGCCCAGGGAACGCGCCACAATCACTCCCGTAAAGATCCCAAAGATAATTTTCAGGATCTGCGTGAATAAATTGTGCCCGATATTTTTGCTATAGCCCATCTACTTCCGTTAGAAGATTTCGCTCTGCTCCGCTGCAGGGCTGAGACCCAGATGCTTATAGGCTTTGAAGGTCACCTTGCGTCCCTGGTTCGTGCGTTCCAAAAATCCTTGTTGCACCAGATAGGGCTCAAAGATCTCCTCGATCGTTCCGGGATCTTCGCCAATGGCTGTGGAGATGGTTTTGATGCCTACAGGGCCACCGCGGTAATTTTCGATGATGGTGGTGAGTATGCGTTTATCCATCTCATCCAAGCCGGCGTGATCTACCTGCAGCATAGTCAAAGCCGCAAGTGTGATCTCCAAGGTAATAATGCCTGTGCCCCTGATCTGAGCGTAGTCCCGCACTCTGCGCAAAAGGCGATTGGCAATGCGGGGAGTGCCGCGGCTTCTGCGGGCCAGCTCTTGCACACCTTCTTCATCGGCCGGCACATTCAGCAATCTGGCAGAACGTTTGATGATCCTTTCAATAGATTCTATATCATAATAATCCAGCCTCAGCACGATACCAAATCGGTCCCTCAAAGGCGGGGTCAAAAGCCCGGCCCGGGTAGTGGCGCCCACCAGAGTAAAGGGTTCCAGGGGAATTTTAAGAGTTCTGGAAGAAGGCCCGCTATCCAAAATGATCTCCATTTCAAAATCTTCCATGGCCGGATAGATATATTCTTCGATCACATGCGACAAGCGGTGAATTTCATCGATAAACAGGGTTTCGTGCCGCCCCAGATTGGTAAGCACTCCTGCCAGATCGGAAGGCTTTTCGATCACCGGACCGCTGGAGACAGTAATATCTACCCCCATTTCGCGGGCAATGATGGAAGCCAGAGTGGTTTTGCCCAATCCCGGGGGGCCAAACAGGAGCACATGATCCAGCGGCTCACTTCTGAGCCTGGCTGCCTGAATGCTGATATCGAGCAATTCCTTGATATGATTTTGGCCAATAAAATCCTTGAGAGTTTTGGGCCGCAGAGCCCGGTCAAACTCTTTTTCTTCAGTTTGCAGAGCGGGGTTATTTATTTTTTCGAGCATAGCTTACTTTGGTTTTTTACAATCTTCCCATTATTTTACGAATCTGCAGCAGCCATACCATCCACACTGCTTCCCAAACGATACTGCGGTTCATCTTGGATTCCCCATCAGTGCGTTCGGTAAACACAATCGGAATCTCTTTGATGTGAAATCCCTTGACCCAGGCCTTAAAATTCATCTCAATCTGAAATGAATAGCCATCGGAGAGAATCTTATCCAGATCGATAGCTTCCAGTACCTTGCGGCGGAAGCATTTGAATCCTCCGGTGGGATCATTGATGGGCATGCGGGTGATGATGCGCACATATTTTGAGGCAAAATAGCTGATCATCAGCCGTTTGAACGGCCAATTGACGATATTTACCCCATTTGTATAGCGGGAACCTATCACCAGGTCGTACCTCTGTGCAGCTTCCAGGAGGCGGGGAATGTCATCAGGATTGTGGGAAAAGTCTGCGTCCATCTCCATGATGAACTCGTAGCCTTTATCCAGGGCATATTTGAAGCCGGTGACATAGGCAGAACCAAGTCCCATCTTGCCTGGACGCTCAATCAGATGCACGCGGGGTTCGGTCTGCATTACAGTCTTTACCGCATCAGCCGTACCGTCCGGGCTGTTATCATCCATCACCAATACTTCCAAATCAGCAGATTTACTGAGTACGGTGCGAACCATGCGGGCTATGTTTTCAATCTCGTTGTAAGTGGGTATGATAAGTAGTGCTTTCATAGTCATTTATCCAGATTATTTTTTAAAAGTTGATTTTCAGGAACATCACGCAGCACCTTGGCCGGGCTGCCCAAAACTATTTTTGCGCCGGGGACATCGCGGGTCACCACTGCGCCAGCAGCTACGGTGCCATCAGTCTCTATCACTTTTCCCGGCAGGATGGTGGCATTTACTCCGATGCGGCTGCCGCTTTTCATGGTAATGCCTTTGAAATGTTTGAACCTTTCCAGATCCCGCGCCATATAGTTATCGTTGCTGGTGGCCACGCAAGGCGCTACGAAACAATAGTCTTCCACCGTAGAATAGGCGGTGATATAGACATTGGTTTCGAATTTGTTGCGATCGCCGATCTGAACATAGTTTTCGATTGCTACGTTGCGGCCGATGATATTGAGGTTGCCGATTTTGACATTTTCGCGGATGGTGGCCAAATCTGCAATGAGATTGCGCTCACCGATCTCGCACTGAGCGTAGATTACCACGTTTGCCCCGATCTGGCAAGAGCTGCCTATCTTGGCGGGAGTAAGATTATCTGCCACCTTAAAAATACTACGGGGGGAGGACAGAGGCCGTTTGCCGATGATTACATTATCATCGATCCGCACCCTGTCTCCGATGATGCTGCCGCTGTGGATCACCACATTGTGGCCGATCAGACAGTGGTCACCGATAATTACATTGTCCAAAATCACGGTATTGTACCCGATCTGAACCTCTTTTCCTATTCTGACGCTGCTATCTATATGTTGATTCATTGTACCTCCAGCTCTTTATGCCAAGTTTTCTCTCGACAAGGAATAAGGCAAGCTAAAAATGACTTTAGACTAAGAAAAAGGAGTAAGCCGATGCATAAATGGATTCAAAAGCATCTTGACCAGCTGAGCGTGGAGGGCAAAAGCCCACATACCATCTCAGCTTATCGCATTGACCTTCAGCAATTTGAAAGTTTTCTGGAAAGCGAATTTGGCACTGTCCCGATCCCCGGGATCGCCGCCATACATATTCGCGGATTTCTGAGATGGCTTTCGGAAAAGCAAGCTGGCAATCGCACTCTTTCCCGCAAACTCTCGGCCTTGTCCTCCTGGTTCAAATTTCTCAAACTTCAGGGAATAATAAAAGATAATCCCATGCGCAAGATCCGGCGCCCCAAATATGAGAAGAAATTACCCAAGTTTTTTTCGGAAGAAGAGATGCAGGTACTGCTCAGAATCCCGGATACCAGCAGCAAGTTCGGCCTGCGCAACCGGGCCATATTGGAATTGCTCTACAGCTGCGGTTTGCGCTTGACGGAGCTGGCCGGCCTGCGGCTGAGCGATGTCGATCAGCACAAGAAACTGATCAGAGTAGTGGGAAAAAGCAACAAACAGCGGCTCATTCCGGTGGGCTCTTTTGCCCTGCAGAGTCTGAATGAATATCTGGCCTTACGTCCCAGCTTTCTCACAGAAGACAGCTCAAACAAAGTCTTCCTTACCCGCAGCGGCAAAGACTTTAACACAGCTCAGCTGAATATTATCCTCATGCGCTATATCGCTTTGATCGCCCGCGAAAAGGGCTATTCTCCGCACGCCATCCGGCATTCTTTTGCCACGCACCTCTTGTCCAATGGCGCAGAAATCGAGGCCATCCAGGAAATGTTGGGACACGCCAATCTATCTACCACCGAGACCTACACTTATCTCAGCCTGGAAGACATCAAAAAGGCTTATGAAAAAGGCCATCCCAGAAGCGGGGAATGAGGCAAGGCAGCTTTGCAAGCTTAAAACACAGACCATAAACAAAGAGGCTGCAACCTCACAGCCACAGCCTCTGGGAACTTAATGCCTCACAAACTACTTATCTGTAAGGCTTTGAATTCCTTATTATTTTTCAGGCTTTTCTTTCTCTTCTGCTTTCTCAACCTTTTCCATCACCTTCAGAGTCATTTCCATGAGGGCCTGGGCGGCTGGAAGTTTGTTATAGAAGTATATGAAGGGTTTTCCTTCGTCGGCAGAGCGCACGATATTGGGATCCAGTTCCAGCTCTGCGAGCAAATCAATCTGATGATCAAAGATCAGCTTTTCAATGCCTTTTCCTGGAAAGATCTGGGTGGCTTCTCCACATTTCGGACAGCGGAAAAACTTCATGTTTTCCACAAAGCCCAAGATGGGGACCTTAAGCTGTTGGGCAAAGTTCACCGATTTCTTCACATCCAAAATCGCCAAATCCTGCGGGGTGCTAACTATCACAGCTCCATCCACTTTGCCCAGGGTCTGAAAGATGGAAAGCGGCTCATCGCCGGTTCCGGGAGGAAGGTCTATGATGAGGTAGTCCAATTCAGGCCAGTCAAAATCGCTGAAAAACTGCTTGATCAGCGCCATTTTCAAGGGGCCTCTCCAAATCAGAGCGCTATCTTCACTGGCTATCAGTGATGCCACAGAGAGCACAAACAGATTTGAGAGTACTTCGATCGGAGCCGGTTTACCACTATCTGAAGTGGGAATTTTCACTCCCTCAATTCCGGTAAGTTTGGCCACAGAAGGCCCATGTACGTCGGCATCAATGATTCCTACCGTCTTGCCTTGCATGGCCAGGCCATAAGCCAGATTGACGGCAACGAAGCTTTTACCCACTCCGCCTTTGCCACTCATCACCATGATGCGATGATTAATTTTTTTCAGATTCTCTTCGACTTGTTTGTCTTTATCGTCTGCCATATATATTCCTTTTTTAAAGTTTTACTGCTTCTTTATACCCCTGGTTCCAGGGTATTGTTTTTATAAGCTTCATACGCTTCGCGAATGGTCATGCCGCCTGCTCTGATAAAGATTTTCAGGGGCATTTGCTTTAAGATTACCGCAGCGTTTCCGCCGGGGCCATTTCCTGTAATCAGTACATCAGCCTTCAGCTCATGAATTCTCTGAGCGGTTTGAGGCCCGGCACCGTGTGCCACTTTCATAATTTCCCGATTGTCGTGGGCTTCAAGTTTGTCTGTTTCGGTGTCATACACCAAGATATAGTCTGTGCGTCCAAAGCGGGGATCTATCTCAGAATCCCAGTTTTCGCCGGTAGAGGTAAAGATAATTCTCATATGTTCTCCTTGATAGCATTCCAATATTCTGTGAATATCGGCAGCCATCTTGCCTGATTTTCTTCTACTAAAGAGCGTCCCATGGCGATAGCCTTATGGAAATCATCCGCATAAGGAATATCTCCCATGTGATGCACTTTACTCTTATGTAAGTATTTGTGGATATCACCAGTTACCTGGGGATTGATATCCGCCTTATTAACGATGCAAGCTGAAGGAATCTGGAATTTTTCGACTAATTCCTGCACCCGCTTCAGATCGCTGAGTCCGGACTTACTGGACTCCGTTACAAAGATAACATAATCCGCTCCTGCCAAAGAAGCAATAACAGGACAGCCGATGCCGGGAGAACCGTCTGCCAAAATATAAGGTTTACTTTGAGCTTTGGCTATGGCTTTGGCTTCGCTTTTGACTTTTGCCACAAGTTTTCCCGAATTATCGGCACCTATTTTCAGGTGCGCATGCACCAGTGTGCAACCATAACGGGTGTCTGAGATCATGAATTTTCCCACATTTTGATCAACGAGGGCAATCGCATCCTCAGGGCAAATATAATAGCAGTAGCCGCAACCTTCGCATTCCAAATCTATGACGCGGTATTTTTCCTCAAAGGGTTCGATAGCGTCAAAACGGCATTTCTGCCGGCAAAGACCACAGGCAATACATTTCTTGGGGTCTATCTCTGCCAAAACTCCGCTGTAAAAATCCTGAACTTCGCTATTTTTGGGGCTTAGAATCAGATGCAGATCAGCGGCATCCACATCACAATCCGCCACCACCACTTCATTTTTGGCTACATAAGCCAGGGCCGCGCAGATCGAGCTCTTGCCGGTGCCGCCCTTTCCGGAGATGATTACTATCTCTTTCATGACAAACTCCTTATTTTGCTCAAAATCTGTTCCAAGGCCTGATCAACAGCCGGTACTTTTGGGTAGATGATCTCTCCCCGCGAGTACATTTCGGCAATCAATCTCTGGTGAGGAATTTTGGCCAAAAGTTCGATTTTCTCTTTTTCTAAATATTTATAAATATCGTTATTGCCGATCCCATCACGATTGATCACCACAGAGAAAGGCAAGCCAAGTTGGCGCACCGTTTCCACGGCCAGATGCAGGTCAAAAAGACCAAAAGGCGTGGGTTCGCTGATTAGAATCACATAATCCACCGTTTTCACCGCAGAGACCATTGCACAGGCAGTGCCGGGAGGGCTGTCCAAAAGCTGGAGTTCCTTATCGGCAAAATGTTCATCGGCAAAATCCAGGGATTTCTCAATCAAAGGTGAGGACTGTTCCAATCCTACATCCAGTTTGCTTTCGGTAAAATCCAGCTTGCCCAGTTTGAGGTGCCGGATTTGGCCCAGGGATTGCTGTTCCATGGGTAGAGCCTGCATCGGGCACAATTCACTGCAAGCATAGCAGGAATGGCACAAGGGGGGCATCACCAGGATCATCTCACCCAGTTTGATCAAGGCGTTGAATTTACACCAGTTTATACACTTGCCACAGAGATTACAGGCTCCGGGATCCCAAGCTGGAATTGCACGGGTAAACTTGTGGATTTCAGCATCATCGCCCTGGATAAAGATCCCACCATTGGGTTCTTCCACGTCCAGGTCCATGAGCAGGGTAGTTTGAGTTTCGGCGGCTTTTAGGGCCAGGTTTACTGCTAAAAAGGTCTTTCCTGTGCCGCCCTTACCGCTGGCTATTGCTACACGCATCAGTGATCACAAGGGTTGTTGCCAGACTGTAGCCCGTCTTTTAAATACACTTCAACCAGTTCTTTAAGAGGAAGCTGACAGGTTCCGGTGATGACCTGAATTCCATTTTCTTGCATCAACTGCTGGGCTTTCATACCCATGCCTCCTGAGATTACTACAGTTACGCCCAGGTCATGCAAAAACTTGGGGTGTGAGCCCGGCTCATGAGCCGGCGGTTTGATCATTTCTTCGTGGGCTATCTTATCATTTTCGATTGTATAGACTGCAAAAGTCTCACAATGTCCAAAATGGGCGCTGAGTTCTCCAGCTGTGGTTGGAATCGCTATTTTCATGTTTTCTCCTGAATTTATGTTTATTTTAAGATTTATCGGCAACGGCGGCAGTGGCGGCATCCGCGTACAAAGCAATCGGATAAAGAGATTATCTTCTCTGAGCCACAGGCACTACAAACCGTAGGTTTTTCTGCATCCACGGGCAGTTTCATGCGATGCATACAATCCCCGCATTGATAAAAATGCCGGACCATACGCACATCTCCCCCCTCGATCAAAAAGCTGCGTCCTTCCACCAGAGCAGTACTGAGCTTGCTTCTGGCGCTAAGGTAAATACGGGTCACGGTGGGGCGGGAGACGTTCATCATCTCAGCCACTTCTTCGTGGATTTTCTTCTCATAATCGATCAACCGCAACACCTCGTATTCTTCGAGCTTGAGGATCACCGCCTGGCGGTAATTCGCTCTCATTGAAAGTGGGCGAAAACCCTTTACTACCGGCATATCATGCAGGGTTCGTAAAGTTTTGGCTCGGGGCATATTGTCTCCTTTGGTTCTTGTTTCACTGAAGATTTCAAGTGAACTAATGTTCAATTAGATGAGCCCCCCATTTTCTGTCAAGCTCGATCTTTGATCTATTTATTTTTTCATAATGCAATCCCAAACTCAGCTTCAAATATACCTTACGAGGAGGCATGAGATATCCGCCTTTCCCACCATAAAACATTGAGGAAACCTAAACAAACGCTGCCTACTGATGCAGGTAGCTGCGCAGGACCGTAAACCCTCACAAAACAGTAGCTATCAAAACAGAGCTTGACTGTAAAGGCAAATATGAAAACATTGTTACAGGTCATATGACTATAGATAGATTGCAAGAAGTGAGAACTTAAGTTGTTCTCAGATAATCGTAAAAACTATGTGTTGGATTTTACACCAACCTTTGAGATGTGAAATAAAGGATTCCAATGAAAATCATGCTGAGATATGCCATTCTAACCGCAATAATGATAGGCCTACTATCTGGCTCTTCAAGCCTAAAATCAGCTGCAGCTGAATATCAGCCTGACATTCCTTTTACCATCGGTAACTTCGAGAGTCCGTCGCCTATAAGTGTGTCTTCCTGGAACTACGGTAATCCAAGCGTCGAATACAATATATTCCACAATACCGTGCCTGATGGATTTGCCGGGAGTTTCTCGACAACGAATATTGAGGAAGACCCCAAACTCGATGCGAATCATCAACCTATCTGGAATGACACCATCATGTACCCCTGCATTGATACCGGCTATGGTGATGACGATCCCGATGGAACACCCCGTGATATAGGCGCTAAAACAGCGCAGGAGCATGCCTATTGGGAATACAGCTTCGAAGGTCAGGCAGATCGTGATAGGTGGCACTGGGTGAGCTATCCGGTGCTGAATACGATCACAGATAATGCCCTAAAAGCGAGTGTGTTCTTTGAGGAATTGCTACAAGTGCATAAAGACTCACAAGATGAGTACACTCCCACCTACCTGGATAGGATAGATTGGATGGTGGAGGGGGCTCCCCAGAGCATAGTATGGGATGATGAAGACTGGACGCCAAACCAATCAACCCATTATGTCTCCAGCCCTCAAGGCTATAAGATCAAGCTGCAATCCCGTGTTAACCCGACTTTCCCATGGCCGGTTACCCTGACCGAAAGCGGACTTAAAACACTTGATAATCTGCAGTTCCCGATTTATGGCGGTGTGGAAAATTGGTTGGGTTACTTCAGCGATGAGGCCAGAATGCCACAGGATGCCTTTGCCGCCATCTGGGACGATATCACTATGATCAAAGCTAAAGACTGGAGTTTGTTCAGGTTGCCCAAACCTGGGAATTACTGGGGTATGCAGGGCACCGTATTGCCGATAAAAACCGGTGATATGGTCATTGTAACCACTATGAACGATCATGAATTTCAATGGGGAAGCAGCAACCCGGTCCCGCCGCAACCTAAGGCATCATCCCAGAACTTTATCTACGATGAAAAGCCGGACTACATACCTGTCTACATAAACATACCGAATGATATGATGATGGACTTGTGTGAAATCGGCTTGTATGTGGATGGGATCTGCAAAGGCGCGGTTGTGGTAGATGGTCCTTTTGAGCAGATCTCGGCCTATGTGGACAGCCCGGATGAACTTAGCGGTGGCGATGTGGAATTTGTCTTCTGCTATGAGGAAGCTAAACGAGCCGAAAGTGAGCTGCGCGCCATGAACCTGAATCCGGGCAGACTCCAGCCCCAATATGGGGCTTCCGGAGCCTCATACCCCTATTTCGAGATTCTGATCACCAATGAGGATAAGGAAGACATTGCGTCTTTAGAGTTTTCGTTAGAGCAAAACTATCCCAATCCCTTCAACCCCAGCACTACGATCAGCTACTGGTTGCCAGAGACGAGCCGGGTGAGCCTGGATATTTACAATCTCAAAGGACAATTAGTGAAGACGCTGATCAATAGCGAGATGGCAGCCGGACCACACAGCGTGGGCTGGTAAGGAAAAGATAGCAACGATCTGGCTGGGGCC
>CAXZAB010000055.1:0-11267 GCA_964293715.1 uncultured bacterium
TCTTATATCCGGTTTTGATCATCGGATTCAATGCCGTGATGTCCAGGCAGACCGGGGTTCTGGAGGAGCAGGGAGCCACGATCGCTATTCAGGATAGTGTGAATACTATTGTTTCTGCGCGCTTGCTGGATGAGCTCAGCAAGATCGAGAATTTTGTCCTGATTCCTGCCGCTCAAAATGCGCAAAGCCTTTACCAGAGCAAGGATATCCAGAGCATTATCACCCTGCGTGATTCGGTCTCTACAGATGGTCTTATTACCTATCAGGTGTATGTGCAATACGATGGGACCAATGACCGGAGCGAGATGACTTTTGCCAAAATCAGAGATGCTCTTGTCGCCACTGAGAAATCTATGGTCGAAGAAGAATTGCAGCTCTCCGGTATCAACCCCGAAATCATGAATCTGATCGATGTGAGAAGGCTCAATACCGCAGATTCACAAAAGACAATGGGTAAGGTGCTGGGGATGATCCTGCCTTATATCATGATCATCATGCTCTTAAGCGGCGCTTCCGTGGTGGCGGCAGATCTGGTGGCGGGGGAGAAAGAACGCAAGACCCTGGAGACCCTGCTGGTGGCTGGAGTGGACCGGCGCGACATTGTGATAGGTAAATACCTCACCATCATTACTCTGGGGATGATAAGTCTGATCGTGAATCTCTTCAGCATCAGCTTTTCCATGCAATATATGCTCTCCCAGGCCGGTGTAGATTTGGCCGGAGCCGGTATGCCGATCAAAGCCATCTTCATTCTTCTGGCGGCAATGTTGCCTTTGGCGACGCTTTTTTCCGCGATCCTGCTTTCTATCTCCACCTTCAGCCGCAATATGAAGGAAGCGCGCACCTACGAACAGCCCCTTTTGATGGTATCCATGATTCTGGCGATGATCAGCTTCGTGCCCGGCATCGAGATGAACAACCTCATGGCCCTTATTCCGATCGTAAATATCGCCCTGCTCTTCAAAGCTGTGATGATGAACGACTACCAGCTCTCGCATCTGTTTCTTGTTATATTCAGCACTGTCGTGTTGGATGTGATCGCGATCTGGGGTACCATCAAGCTGTTCAGCACAGAAGGAATTCTGTTCCGCTCTGAAGAGGATGGTAGCTCCATCAAAAGCATCAAAAAGGGAGACAGCAAGATCAAAAGGGCTTTCTTCAATCCTTACAATGGTATGATTTACTTTGTTCTGGCCTTGCTGCTGCTTTTCTATCTGGGCAGCTATTTGCAGGCCAGGGACCTGGGCTCGGGACTCCTCATGACTCAGGTCTTGATCATCCTGCTTCCGGTCTTACTGATTCTAAAGTTTTTCAAATTGCCTGTCAAGGAGACCTTAAGGCTCAGAGCACCCAAAGTCAAAGAAGTTATGCTGGTGCCTTTTATAGCGATTTCGGCGACGATTCTGGTAGCGCTTGCCACCCAACTGATCAACACTATTTATCCTTTCCCAGAGGAATATCTCAAAAACTTAAGTAAGCTTTTTGAACTGGATATGCCGATGTGGCGCAGCATTCTCATCATAGCTATCGCCCCCGGTGTCTGTGAAGAGCTGCTCTTTCGGGGGCTGATGCCACGCTTCTTTGAGAAGTATGGCATCAAGGTGAATATCGTGCTTACGGCACTGCTTTTTGCCGCTTTCCATCTGGATCCGTTCCGTTTCCTGCCGGTATTCCTCTTGGGCATGCTTTTGGGATACCTTACCTTGCGCAGTGGATCGATCTTCAATTCCATGATCTCTCATGCCATAAACAACTCTTTAGCGCTCTTAATGACTGCCTTTGCCGGCACTTCCTGGTTCAAGGTCTTCATCAGCAGCCAGGAAGATCTGAAATATTGGCTGGCTGTGCCTGCCATCTTAATTTTAACAATAGCTTTGTACTTGTTCCATAAAGTAACTGGAGGAAAAAAATGTGTGGAATCGTAGGATACATAGGTAATAGAAGCGCTTTGCCCATAGTGGTGGAAGCACTCAAACGTTTGGAATACCGGGGATATGATTCCTCCGGAGTGGCTCTCATCCACGAGGGTGAGCTGGATATTTACAAGGAACAGGGTAAGATCATTGAGCTGGAGAGGAGCTTGCCAGAGCCTTCCAAGTGTGATGGCAATATCGCTATCGCTCATACCAGATGGGCTACCCATGGCGAGCCCAATGTGCTGAACGCCCATCCGCATGCCAGTTGCAGCGGTGATCTGGCCATAGTGCATAACGGCATTATCGAAAATTACAAACTCCTCAGGGAACAATTGCAGGAATTGGGACACAGATTCATCAGTGAAACGGATTCTGAGGTACTCGCGCATCTGATCGAGCAGTTTATGAGCAGCGATCTGTCTTTGGAAGACGCTGTGCGGGAATCTATGAAAGTGGTGGAAGGCACCTACGCTCTGGTGGTGATCAGTAAAAAAGAGCCGGATAAACTGATTGCAGTACGTAAAGGCAGCCCTCTCATCATTGGGATCAACGATAATGAACACTTTATTACCAGCGATGTAAGCGCGATCATCATCCATACCAAACGGGTGATATACTTGCAGGATTCAGAGCTCTGCGTAGTGAAGAGTGACGGTTTTGAGATCTCCACTTTGGGAAAAGCCACGGTGAAACCGCATATTTCGGTGGTGGATTGGGATATATCCGCTATTGAAAAAGGCGATTATAAACACTTTATGCTCAAAGAAATCTTCGAGCAACCCCTCACCATCGAAAACGGCTTCAGAGGACGCATCAATGAATCAATGGGCACGGCCCGTTTAGGGGGTCTGCATCTGTCCGGTTTCGAGCTGAAGAAAGTCAAACAAATTCATCTCATTGCCTGCGGAACCTCATTTCATGCGGCCTTGATCGGTAAATATATGATCGAAGATCTGGCGCGCATCCCCGTTCATGCAGAATATGCCAGTGAATACCGCTACCGCAATCCTATTATTTTAGAAGACACCCTCGTCTTTGTGATCAGCCAATCCGGCGAAACTGCGGATACACTGGCAGCAATGCGGGAAGCCAAAGCCAAGGGTGCCAAAGTATTGGGCATCACCAATGTGGTGGGCTCCACCGTGGCCAGAGAAAGCGATGGCGGAACCTATATCCATGCCGGCAGCGAGATCGGTGTGGCTTCTACCAAAGCCTTCACCTCGCAGGTCACCATCCTCGCGCTTTTAGCCATTTATATGGGAAGGATGAACCATCTTTCTGCCGAGGAAGGCACAAAGTATATCAAAGCTCTGGCCGAAATACCCGAAAAAGTAAAGCAGATCCTGGACCATAGCGACAGCATCCGCGAGATTGCCAAGAGCATCAAAGACAGCACTAATGCCCTGTATCTGGGACGCGGTTTTAACTACCCCGTGGCTCTGGAAGGTGCGCTGAAGCTGAAAGAGATCTCTTATATCCATGCCGAAGGCTATCCTGCCGCAGAGATGAAACATGGCCCTCTGGCTTTGATCGATGAAAATATGCCTGTCATCGCCATTGCCATCCAGGATCCTTTGTATGACAAGATCTATTCCAATCTTCAGGAAGTGATAGCCCGTAAAGCCAGACTCATCTGCATAGCTTCCGAGGGAGATACAGAGCTTGCCAAAATCAGCGAAAACGTGATCTACATTCCGGATACTTTGCCGAATTTGCAACCGCTGCTTACCGTGATTCCTTTGCAGCTGCTGGCTTATCATGTGGCTGATCTCAAGGACTTTGATGTGGATCAACCGCGCAATCTGGCAAAAAGCGTGACGGTGGAGTAGATTCTGTCACCAGAACAAAAGCATCTTGCTATGGCTGGAAGAAGAACTTGCCGAATAAACCTTGATTAATTATTTTGAATAAATATAATGATAATCTGAAAGGAGTTTAAGACATGAAAACAGATATGATCATCACGAATATTGGACAATTGGCCACCATGGCCACAGGTGGTACCTGTAAAACAGCGAAGCAGATGGATGATGCCGGGATCATTTATGATGCAGGAATCGCCATCAAAGACGGACGCATCCTGGAAGTTGGTCCCTCTGATAAAATTGAGAAGAAATACACTTGGGACGAAGCCATCGATGCCGGTGGACAGATTTTGACCCCGGGTTTTGTGGATAGCCATTCCCATCCGGTTTTTGTACATACCAGGGAAGATGAATTTGCCATGCGCCTGGCCGGTAAAAGTTATGTGGAAATATCTTTGGCGGGCGGCGGAATTCGCAGCAGTATCGCCGCTACCAGAGCTGCCAGCGTAGAGGAACTTGTAGAGCTGAGCGTACCCAGAATACAAAAGATGATACCTCTGGGAACCACTACTTTGGAAGCAAAAAGCGGATATGGCCTCAGCCTGGAGAGCGAGCTCAAACAGCTCAAGGCCATCGCTGAACTTGCCAAAATCTTGCCCATTGATATCGTTTGTACCTTTATGGGCGCCCATGAATATCCTTCAGAATACGAAAAGGATCATGAAGGCTACCTCAGAATCCTCATAGATGAGATGATTCCGGCGGTAAAAGAGCAGGGCATAGCCGAGTTTTGTGACATCTTTACAGAAGCCCACGTGTTTAGCATAGAAGAATCACGCTGGGTGTTAAGAGCTGCAAAAGAGCATGGACTCAAGCTCAAAATGCATGCCGATGAGATCGCCTGGATAGGTGGGGCAGAGCTGGCTGCAGAAATGGGTTGTGTGTCGGCAGATCACCTTGGCGCCGCCTCTGATCAGGGAATTATGGCACTCAAAGCCGCGAAAGTGATTCCCACACTGCTTCCTGCCACCCTCTTTTCTCTGGCTTCCAAGACTTATGCCCGGGGACGCTTTATGATCGATAGTGGCCTTAGTGTAGCCATTGCCACGGATTATAATCCCGGTAGCTGCAATTGTGACAGTATGCCCTTTACCATGAGTCTGGCCTGTTTGCAGATGGGATTCACACCTATTGAAGCCTTGAGCGCTGCCACCATCAACGCCGCCTGTGCTTTGGACCGCGGAGATCAGGTGGGCTCTTTGGAAGTTGGCAAGCTTGCCGATATTATTTTCTGGGATATACCCAGCTTAAACTTTATTCCCTACCATCTGGGCTCCTCTCACATTGTGAAAGTCTTAAAGCGCGGACGCACGATCTTTCAGGTATAGTAGAGAATGACTTTAAGTAATTTCCGGATTATAGAGACTATCCATCAGTCCCGCCGCTTTATTTTGTACAAGGCAGAGCGGTTGCAGGATAGAAAACAGGTTCTCATCAAGACCCAGGATCCGGCCCAGATCCGTGATCAGATGCTGTCTGAAAGCCTCGTTCGGGAAGCTGAGGCCGCGCTTCAGCTTATACACCCGCATATCCGCAAGGGGTTGGACTGTTTCTCTGAAGGTCTCAATCAATATCTGGTAGCTGAATATGCCCCGGGAATGTCTCTGATAGAATACTTAAACCAAAATTCTGAAAATGTGACTTTCACCCAATGCCTAATCTGGGCGCGAGACCTTCTGCACGCCTTGATGTATGCGGCGAGCAAGGATGTAGGGCATTACAATCTCAATCCTTACAATATCATAATCAATGCCGCCTCAGAGCTGAAAGTGATCGGCTTTGGCAAAGTGCGGGACGCCTGGAAACACTCCGAAGGTAATTTTAACTATCCCTATCCCATGCTCTATGTGGCTCCGGAGATCTTCAAGACTTCAAATCCCCATCCGAATTCTGATATCTATTCCTGGGCGGTAGTGCTCTATCAGATCTTGTGCAAGAGCCTGCCCTGGCGGCTGGATGGCTACGTGGGCCCGGATGAACAGAAAATGCAAAGCTTTAGCCGTGGCGTCACTATGCCAGCTGCGGAAAGAGTGCCAGACGGGCTGTACAGCATCCTGCTGGCTTGCCTAAAGCTGGATCCTCAGGAAAGGATACAGGATTTTGCCGAACTGCTGGATACTTTGCAACGGGAAGTACCGGAGCTTGACTGGACCTATCATGAACCGGCAGCAGAAGCAGCCCTTGATAAACCTGAAGCACCACAGGCAGAGCAGGTAGAAACAGAGACAGCAGACCTCTCCTCTGAGATAAGCCCTGTTGAAGAAACTACGCCTGAACTGGTAGCTGAGATCGACATTGAGCCTGAAGATGATCTATCGTCTGAGCCGTCCATCCCTGAAAGTCCTGAAGCAGAGAGCGAAATCGAGCCTGAAGCTATTGATTATACCAAGGATTTCCGAGCCCTCGTTCAGGAAGATCAGAAAGAACCGGATATCCAGGTTGATTTTGCCCCGCCAGAGCCTCAGGATGAATTCCTAAGACCTCATCAGCCACCCAGAGCAGAAAAAGCAGAGCCAAGCAAGCCTCTTGAACTGCCTGAAACCAAGCAAGAGGAAGTTCCGGAACCTAAAAGCACTGCACAAGAAGAGATTCCTAAGCAGATCGAAGTTCCTGCGCCGCCTCCTATAGCGAAGGCAGCAGTCCCTAAGCCTGTTCCCCAAACTACATACCATGCCAAACAGCCTGAGGTTTCCACCAAAAGCCCCAAGGATCTCGGCAAGATGAAAAAGATCTTCGTAACTTTGATGATCATAAGTGTAGTTATTTTGTCTTATGTCCTGATTCAGCATTTTGTTTTCCGGCATAAACCGAAGTTTGAGTTTACGGAAACCGAAGAAGTGGTAGATGCCCAGGATCTCAAGCTGCCCACCCTGACGGAGAACATCCCTCTGGAGATGCTTTGGGTTCCTTCAGATACTCTCATCATGGGCAGCATCAGTCCTGAAGCCCAGGACGATGAATTTCCCCTGCTCACCATCAAGCTCGATGGATTTTTGATCAGTCCCCGGGAAGTTACTCAAGCGCAATGGAATATGGTCTATCCCACCAATCCGTCTCTGTATATCGGGCCCAATCTACCTGTGGAAAACGTCTCATTTTATGAGGCAATTGAATACTGCAATGCCAAAAGCCAAAAAGATGGTCTTAAGCCCGCCTATGACTATCATGGCACCGATATAGCCTGCGATTTTACGGCAAATGGCTATCGCCTGCCCACAGAAGCGGAATGGGAATTTGCCGCCAAATCCGGAATAGGCAAAAACTTTAAACTTTACAGCGGCTCAGATCGTCCCGATGAAATTGGCTGGTACTCCGAAAATTCCCTGGCCCGTAGCCAACCGACAGGCAGTAAAAAGCCCAATTCTCTGGATATCTATGACATGAGCGGCAACGTCTATGAATGGGTGTGGAATTGGTATGCTCCATATAGCTACCGGGTAGGGAATCTTTATACCGGTCCAGACGATGGGACAGACAAAGTGATCCGGGGCGGTTCCTGGTATCATAATGCGGCTAGTATGCGCATTACTGCCAGGGAGTATGTAAAGCCCTATGTGAAGACCGGTTTTATCGGTTTTAGGGTAGTGCGGAGCCGGTAGCAGCCGTAGCTCTCACCTTTGCCTTGGTCTTGCTTTTAGCTTGTCTTTTACTTGAGTTGACTCGAATTTTCGAGTCAACTCAAGTAAAAGACAAATCGAAGACAAATCTAAGGCAGGGGCTTCCAGGGTCTGTGCAGGGGTTTTGCCTATTTAATGTATGAAAACAAGCGGCTTTCAATAATTTTTAAGTCCTCAAGCAGTTTGACAATGTATAAGCCAGAAGGAATATCCTTAGGTGTCCAGGTTACAGATGTATCGCTTAGATCAAGAGACTCGATTTGTTGACCCTTTATATTGTAAATTATGAACTTACTTGTGGGTAGTATTCTCCTTTTAGTGCTTAAAGTAATCTCTGTGGAAAATGGATTTGGATATGCTGATATACAACGTACAGGAGGAGTTTGCTCTGTTTCATCTGAAACGCCAACATAGTTTCCGTTTGCATCAATTCTGGCAAGTCCCAGGTGTTGCGGATACCCATTGATTCTTATTGTTGCACAATACAATATATCACCATTATCAAGCTCTATCAATGGATGCTTCCCGATGCCTATTCTCTCAGATGGTAGTGCGTTACTACTCCAAAGCAGATTGAAATTACTGTCAAATTTAAAGATCTCGCCCTCGGGCGTGGAAACCGCCAAAACGATGCAATTGTCCGATGTCCTGATGGCAGGGAAAACTATATATTCAGCAAGAAGCCGATATGTAGAAATAGTAAGAATTGGGGTATCAGAACTTATGTTGGAACATTCTGCACCATAATCATACACTTTAAGAAGTCCGTTCTCTACTGTGTCTTGATAATATCTAAGACCGTAATAGTTGCCGTCTGATTCAAAGATATTTTCTTTATATGCTCCCGTATTATACCCTATAGCCCATAAAGAATCTCCTTCTGCCGAAATTTTCATTAATCTCTTCAATGGTGAGTACGACCATTTTAACAAAAAGCCTCCGTCAGAAGTATTTTCTATGCTTGGGTTAGGATGAAAACTGCCTGGTGTTTGATGATGCCAACTGCTTACTAATGAGTGATCAAACTTTGATACAACAATATCATCTGTTTCGTCAAGATGCCCTAAAACGACTATCCCATTTTCTGTAGCTATTACATCATGAATTCCACGAATCATATCATTATTACAGAAAAGAGAAATCACCTCCACATATTGGAGATTAGCATCCAGGCGATGCAGACGGTTATGAAGGCTATCCACAGCAAAGTAGCCTCCCAGCCCATCTTTCACAATTCTGGTATAAGAGCCATCGACATCAGGACCTTCACAATAAGGTCCGAATACTATACTATCATAAATCCCATCTCGTGAGTATAAGATCATCGGCGATAGGTAGGAAGCACTTGGTGGATTATCGAATAAAGCCAAGGATTGAAGTACAAATCTCCCATCATGAGCTTCGAATACATTCGCTGCCAGTATTTGATTTTCAAACCCCCACCATTCCGGTGAGGTGGGATAATAGTAATGTACAAAGGTGCTATCAGCCTGCGCAGATAAGTTCACTGATACAAGCATAACTAGTATCACTAAAAGAATTAGTTTCATAAATCCTCCAACTAATTTGATCAGAGTTGATCTCCAAACCTTGTTGTAAATTCCAATTCATAGTGTTTACGGTTGTTTGAGAAAATTCTAAGTTCTCGCCTCTTGCAATTTATCTAAGGTCAATGACCTGTTACAATGTTTTTCATCTTTGCGTTTTCGGTCAAGCTCTTTTTTAGCTTACACACCTGATTTGAAAGAAAGCCCTAAGAGAAAGTGACGTCTCAAAGGTTGGTATAAATTAGCTAAGCCAAATGAAGAAAAAGGTTGAGCCAAATCAACTCATTGTTTTAAATGGTATTTAACAAAAGACAAGGAGAAGAACATGACTCAACCAAATGTTTTTAGCAAGCATGGCGCGATTCATACCAAGAATTAGAGCGCTGGCAATTTGGGATTTATGAACATATTTATGATAATGATGAAACGCTGATTGCAGAGGCGTCTAACACCATAGAAGCAATAGATGATACTTGGATGAATTACGGAGAGCATTGTACCGGATCGGAGGATCTCGTGATTGATGGTTACAATCCTCGCTTCCAAAAAAGGTTACATGAGCTTTCGCCACAGATCAGCTCTCAGCTGCCAGTGCTTTTCTGATAATGTAAGTTTATTTGGCCAAGAGCATCTTGCGTGTGACCACTTGATCTGCGAAGACAAAGCGGTAGAGATAAATGCCACTGCCCACTTCACGTCTTTGTGCGTCACGACCATCCCAGACCACTGTATGATCTCCGGCCGCCAAAAGCTGATTGGCATAAAGTGTCCTGACTAACTGTCCTTTCATATTATATACGTCCAGGCTGGTGGATCCGCTGCCGGGGAGTTGGAAAGCAAGGCTCGTTTGAGGATTGAAAGGATTGGGATAGTTCTGCCTTAAAATAGCTGCTGTAGGCGTTGGCAAGAGCAGGGCGTAAGATTGTGCCGTCCTGAATAAGTGGACAGCTAACCTCTTGTTTTGGGCTTATAACGATCTTTCCTGCTTCAACCTTCTGGCTATGCGTGATCTCCACCCTCGTTTTTAGCCAGAATGTCTTGAACTCACCTCGTTTGTTTTGAGTTTAAGCAAAAGTAACGCTGATCGGCAGCCAGATGCAACGTGATTCCTGTAGGGCAGGTATTTCAGATAGCAACCCAGCAATAAATACCCCAAAGAGTGCCGTAGGCACGGATTTTCAGATAGAAAACTTTTATGCTATTGCTTCCCGCATAATCTTAATCATGGTTTTCTCCACTTCCAGAGCTGTGGAACTTAAATCGGGAACCTGAAACATCGACAGCATCATAGAAGGCTTCATGGTCACAATAAATGTCTTAGTATCTTGTTCAAAAACTGAAATGCGGCACGGCAGAGCTGTGGAAATTCTCATATCTGCCTCCAGCACCAATTTTGCAGCGAAAGGATTACATACCTCAAATATCAGGCACTGTCGCTCGAAATCAACGCCTTTCTCTATCATCGTTTTCTGTAAGTCATGCACCTGCAAGACGCCAAACTCATTGGCAAGCACCGCTTTGTGTAAGGCCTCTGCTGTTTCTTTCACACTTTTGTTCGTACTATAGCTTATTAACATCTTGTCCATATATCTATCCTATTTGTTCTTGCGTTTATTTAGCAATACACTCAGTATTGCCACCAACAGGCCGATGATAAAAATGCCAATTATTGCCAATATCCATTCGGCCCCGCCAAACCAGCCGTTCATCCAGCCATGAGAATGATCCATCATGTTTAAACTCCTTCACGCACAAAAACCAATGCTATGCGCAATAATGTCAATACACAATCCATTGCAAAAAGCTGATTAGATCTGTAGATAGTCTATCCCATAAGCAGGTAAAAACAAATGATAAAATGATGAGATATGAAGCTTACATTCTACTGCAATATTCGGGTTAAAACAAAAGCAACATTGATCTGATAGACTGAGGCACGCAGTATTGGCTTAAAACAAAAGAGTTAGTATCGTAAAGGCAGATTCGTTTTGCTAAGCCATTTGGCCTGGATGCAGTTTATAGCTTCCTTGAAAGAAGAAAAGCATATATAATCCTTGAAAGAAGTAGGGCATATACCTTCCTTGAAAGAATCCAGGTGGCGGTTTTTAACCGCCACGCTATAAGCTGCTGCATGACCAAGACTCCTTCCTGGCCTTTTAAGGCCAGGCACCCGCAGCTCTATCATTATGTTTACCCAGATCATCAAGATGGCTGCGAAATGGAAGTCAGATATTCCTAAGCATCGAATGATAAAGATTTCAGATCGCTACCCAAGAGAGATAATTTATGAAATATGAAATAGGGCTGCGGGTGCCCTGCCTT
>CAXZAB010000056.1:0-11237 GCA_964293715.1 uncultured bacterium
CGATTCTTAAATCGCCACAACGGCTCAGCGAGGAGCAGGAAGCGAGCATTCAGGCAATGCCTATCCCCTATCAGCTCTCTGATGATGCCTTGTTTGAAGCCTTTAGCACCTTGGATGAGATCTGGGACGTGATCTATCGCCATCCCGATCTGCCGGCTGAGCAGCTTTCCGGGGAGCTGAGCAAAGCAGGCTTCAAAATTCCGGCAGAAGCTCTGGAATTTGCTGAAAACCCAAAACAGCGCGACCAGCTCTATGAAAAGTTGAGAGGGCAATTAGATGCTCTTTATAGCCAGGGCATTTATGAAGATTTGAAGGCTGACAGCCTCAGTCTGTGGAACCTGGGCGAAGAAAGCCGAAGGTCGAAGAGTGAATTTTTGAGCGTAGGCACGGCCAGGGACACACTTGCCGCCATCATCCCGGAAGCAGCAGGATTGATTCTACCCCTGTCTGAACAGCTCATAAACGCCAATATCATGCCCAATAAAGACCTTAGGGCAGAGCTCAGCCAAAGACGGCTGCGCGAGATTCCTGAAACCGAAGGGGTCGTGCTGCAAAATGAAGTAATTATCCGTAAAAACGCCCGGGTATCGCAAGGTGATGTGGACAAACTGGAGTCTCTGCAGGCGGCTTTCCGCAGCAGAAATGTAGGAAAATCAGTTTTCCAACAGACTCTGATAGCCTTGGGTATGTTGATCTATTTCTTTATGATTCTGCTTTTGGCAAATCACTATTTTGGTGTGAACAGCTTGGAAGAAAAGAAGCATATCACCGATTTCCTGCCGGTAAATCTGGGCTTTATCCTGGTTACGCTCTTTGCCATTTTGACCAATCATGTCTTTGCTCTGAACAATCTTTTGATTCCCTTTGCCTTGACCGCGATCGCAGCCGCCATTTTAGTCTCAGTGGATTATGGCATTCTCTTCAGCGTATGCTCTATGCTCATTATCAGTCCTTTTATCAATTGGGAAACCTATCCTCCCGTGATCTTTGTCCTGAGCACAATCAGCACTTTGGTCTTAATCAAGCGTCAAAAAACGCAGCACGAGTATCTCACAATCTGGTTTTATCTGGTAATTACCACCGCCTCTCTCAATCTGGCTTTATCCCTTTACAAGAGCGACCCCATCAATATTCTACTCCGCAATATCGGTTTTAGCGTTCTTTCAGGGGCGATCAGCATTATGGGCATCATTATGGTGGTGCCTTATTACGAAAAGAAATGGAATCGCGCCACGAAGCAGACTCTCTTGGAACTCCTGGACTTTAATCATCCCCTGCTCAAAAAACTGGCTACTTCTGCAGTGGGCACCTATCATCACAGCCTCATCGTAGGCAATCTGGCAGAAAGAGCGGCTGAAGCCATCGGTGCAAATCCCCTCTTGGCCAGGGTCGGCAGCTATTATCATGATATAGGCAAGATCATCAATACCGAGATTTTTACCGAAAACAACGAAAATTCTTCCGATATTCACAATGAGATAAGTCCGGATAAAAGCGCCTCGCTGATCAAAAATCATGTACTGGAAGGGGTCACTATGGCCAGGAAATATAAAATTCCCCAGCCCGTGATCGATATCATTACTCAACATCATGGCACCAGCACGATCCGCTATTTTCATGATCAAGCCGAAAAGATGAAACTGCCTTCCGATGAGGGTACTTATGAGTACCCCGGCCCCAGACCGCAAAGCAAGGAAGCCGCTTTGGTGATGATCGCAGACATTGTGGAAAGCACTACCAAGGCCAAGACTATAGCCTCCGAAAAAGATCTTGAAAAGATCATCGATGATACCATTGACCGCTTGATCCGGGAAGGGCAGCTGAACGAAGCGCCGATCACGATGAAAGATTTGGCCGTGGTCAAGGAATCCATGATGCCTGTCTTGGGCAGTATATATCGCAAGAGGTTGGATTACCCCGACGCCAATGACAAGACTTGAGGTCCAGGGAGATTTGCCTGACAGTATCAGCGCTGAAGATCTCCAGAATTTTGCTGAATATATCTTAGCTAAAGAAGCGGCAGACACAGACCACGAGATATCCCTGCTGCTGACGGATAGTGTGCAGATGCGGGAATACAACCGTAAATTCAGAGGAATGGACAGCACTACCGATGCCCTCAGTTTTGAAGGTGAACTGCTTGATCTGGACGGAAGGAATCTTCGGGTTTGTGATATTATTATTGACACAAATCGAGTCTCGGAGCAAAAGGGTAAAAATACATATAGAGAGGAATTTTGGCAGGTCCTGATCCATGCACTGCTGCATCTGGCAGGCTATGATCACGTAAGACTTGCAGATAAAAAGAAAATGGAAGACGCTGAAGACAATTACCGAATGCTGATTCCGGGAGAAGAAAAGAGTGGATACTAAAAGTTTGTATCTTGTGCTCTTTATCGTTCTCTCGGCTTTCTTTTCGGGTAGTGAGACCGCAATGTTCTCACTCTCCCGCGTATATCTCAAAAAGCTGGAAAACAGCCAAGGCAAGAGGGAAAATATGGTCTTAAAATTGCTTTTAAGACCCAAACGCCTGCTGGTAACCCTGCTGCTGGGCAACACCTTTGTAAATATGGCTATATCATCCTTCAGCACCCTGATTGCGTACAATTTGGCAACGAATAATGGCTGGGATTTATCTTTGACCATCACTGTCCAAATCATTCTGGTCACGATCGTGATCCTCATCTTTGGAGAGATCGTGCCCAAACTAATCGCACTGGCCATGG
Organism: uncultured bacterium; assembly: GCA_964293715.1. Classification (GTDB taxonomy): domain Bacteria; phylum Cloacimonadota; class Cloacimonadia; order Cloacimonadales; family Cloacimonadaceae; genus UBA5456. Next base: position 2,727 of record CAXZAB010000056.1, read on the forward strand.
CAAATCAGCTCTCGCTACTCATAGCATATCCGATCAGCATCATTCAATTCGTGCTCGCCCCGGTGGTGTGGATTTTTGAAAAACTGAGCACTGCCATCTCCCGCAAAGACCCTGCGGATGGGAAAGTAGGGCGACGCTTTACCCATGAAGAATTTCACAATCTCATCCAGAGTGAATCCAGCTCCGGCTCTCTGCAAGAGCATGAAAAACGTATGCTGGTGGGTCTTTTCCGTTTTCGTGAAGCTGAAATCAGCGAGATTTATGTGCCCCGGGTGAAGATCACTGCCATCGAGGAAAATCAAAGTCTGGAAGATTTACGTGATTTGGTGGTGGAAAACGGCTATTCCCGCATTCCCGTATATCGCGAGACCATCGATAATGTCATCGGCATTATTTACGTAAAAGATCTGATCTTGTTTCCTGAGAAGACCAGCCTCACCGAGCTTATGCGCCCGGCCTGGTTTATCACGGAAAATATGAAGATTCAAAGCCTTTTGAACCAATTCAGGCTCAAGAGATTGCAGGTGGCGGTGGTGGTGGATGAATACGGCGGCACCTCAGGAATCATCTCGCTGGAGGATATCCTGGAAGAAATCGTAGGCGAAATTCAGGATGAGTATGACGATGATGAAATTCCGGAATTCACCAAGCTCGAAGACGGCAGCTTCCTGGTGAGCGGAAATTACAGTGTGCGCCAGTTCAATCAGGAATTTTCCCGCGATATCTCTGTGGAAGAATACGACAATATGGCGGAATTTCTTTTGGCTCAATTTAACCATGTACCCCAAGTGGGAGAGCTGTGGAGCCTGGATGAAAACCTGACCTTTGAGGTCTTGGACAGCGACGAGAAAAGCATCAAACAGATACGGGTGCAGTCTCACCGTGATTAAAATGCGAAAGGCTGCGTTTTGTCTTATCCTGCTTCTGTCAGCTTTTGCGTTAAGTGCACAAATAGCAGAGTATAAGATAAGTGCTCTGGGCGTCAAAGTAGCCGATCTGCGCATAGAATTTCAACCCAATAAAACAATAGTCAAGGTTCAGAATAAAGGCAAAATACTGGTATTCCCCCATATTAACAATCGTTATGAGATCGAATTTGATAAGCGGTTCTTGCCCAGAAGATACTTGCGCACGATCCACCAAGGTGAGCTCAGAGACTCCGTACTCACACTTTACACCCCCCCCAGTGCCACTATGTATCAGAAGAAGGCAGATAAAAATACTTCCTACCCAATCGGCACTTCGACCCGGGATTTTCTCAGCATTCTACGCCTGGTCTGCAGCGATAAAAATGCAGGCGGAAACTATCTTGTGGATGGCAATGGCACCAGCTGGCAAGCCTGGGTGAGCAAAGCAGAAATGGACAAAATCAAGACTGTCCTGGGCACCTTCTCCGCCCGGAAGCATGAAATCACCCTGCGGCCTCTGAGCCAAGCCAAGGCGCCATATATAGATATGTTGACCCACAATTTTCTCTCTGAGGATATCCGCATGACCGTATGGGTCTCGGAGCAGGGACTGCCGCTGAAGGCACAGCTGAAAAAGAAAATCTTGAGTATGAACTGGGAAATCGTGAGCATTCTCAAATGAAGGCAAGACACTACTTTAGCCTGATGCTGGCCTGGATGGGGCTGATTTGGATTTTATCCTCGTTGCCTTCAGAAGATCTGCCCTCGGTGAAAATCTGGGGCATCGACAAAGTCGCCCATCTGGGGATTTATCTGGTTTGGGGGATTTTGGCTGTGCTGTTTTTGAACAAGCGCAAGGCTTCTGTTTCGATGGTCTGTTTTAGCTTTTCCGTGATGCTGCTCATAGCCGCGCTGGATGAGTATCATCAGCATTATATCCCGGGCCGGCAGGTCTCTGGATATGATTTCTTGGCCAATGCCACGGGACTGATACTTGCCTTTATCCTCTATCTTATCCTGAAACCGGGGAAATCAGCTTGATCGCGGTAAAGGGCATGAGGCTCAGCCTGGCCGGACATGAAATCCTGAAAGGGATCGATTTCGTCTTGCCTTTCTCCGAAAACCTGGTGATTTTGGGCAGAAGCGGATCCGGCAAAACGGTTTTGATCAAAAGCCTGCTGGGCATATATCCCCCGGATGAAGGCAGCATCGTTGTGGATGGCTGTGATCTCTACGGTTGCCCCAAGGCTGAACTAAACGAGCTGAAACAGCGCTTTGCCATGGTCTTTCAGCATGCGGCTTTGCTGGATTCTTTTACCATATTTCAAAATGTGGCCTTGCCTCTGTATGAAAGAGGCGAAAAGAATGAGGATTATATCATGAGCAGAGTATTGGAATGTCTGCAATTGGTGGGGCTGGAAGATACTCTGGACAAGTATCCTGCAGAACTGAGCGGCGGCATGCGAAAACGCATTGGCATCGCCCGGGCTCTGGTTTATCAGCCGGATTATCTGATCTTTGATGAACCCACCAGCGGTCTGGATCCCATCACTGCAGCAGAAACCCTTTATTATATGACCGAGATTATCAAAAACAACACTGCCACGGTGATCACCATCACTCATGATATTGCCATCATCCCCCTATTAGGCCAAAAAGTGCTGTTTATCGATGAAGGCAAACAGGTCTATTATGGCTCATATCAGGGCCTGATGAAGAGTGATAACGCTTTAATCCGCCAGTATTTTACCTGATGAAACCCAAATATCTTACCTTCCTGGCTTTTCTTACCGCCACTGCTTCAGTGATCTACATCGTGGAGAGCCTGATCTTCCGGATGCTGCCTCTGCCTTTTTTGCGCCTGGGACTTTCCAATATCGTGGTCTTATACTTGATCTGGCACAAGAAGATCTTCAGTGCCATCATCGTGAATCTGGCCAAATCCATTGTAGGCGGTATCGCCACTTTTACCCTGCTCAGCCCCACCGTGATTCTCTCCTTGGGCGGCGGCTTTATCGCTGTCTTGATCATGAGTTTAGGGCTCTTGGTGCGTCCGCGTTTCAGCCTCATAGGCATCAGCATTTTGGGAGCTGTTACACACAATCTCACCCAATTAATCCTCGCCAGATATATTATAATCACCAATGACAGTCTTTTTGTGTTGACACCAATCCTTATCTTATTTGGCTTGATTAGTGGTATAATCACCGCATACATAAGTTATTACTTAGAGGAAAAGATACCAGGCTTGAAGGCCCCGATATGAAAAAAAGATCAAAACAAAAGAAACTCGCCAAGACATTCACTTGGATCGCAATCGCAATCTGCGTCGCGATCGGGATTGTCGTAGGCACCGTCTGGTTTTATTCAGACACTCTGCCACCCACCAGTGAGCTCAGAAATTTCACCATGCGCAGTGGCTCTGAAGTCTATGACCGCAGCGGAAAAATGGTCTATCTCTTTGCCTTTGAAAAGCGTAAGCTGGTTTCATTGAAGGAACTGCCTCCCTATCTGGTAGATGCCCTGGTGGTAACCGAAGATAAGAGCTTTTACAGACATCATGGCATTGATATCCTGGGCAATATCCGGGCTTTGGTGGTGGACGTGGTGCGCATGGATTTCTCGCAAGGCGCCAGCACCATCACCCAGCAGATGGCGCGCAACATGTTTCTCTCGCTGGATAAGCGCATCTCCCGCAAGATGAAAGAGATTCTTTTGGCCTTCCGTATCGAACGGGAATTCAGTAAAGACGAAATCCTGGAGATCTATTTTAATAAGATCTTTTGGGGCGGTCAATTGCACGGCATCGAAGCTGCGGCCTTGAACTACTTCGGCAAGCATGCCAGTGAACTGACTTTGGCTGAATCCGCCACTTTGGTGGGCATGATCCAACGTCCCAATTATTACAATCCCATCCAGCATCCTGAGCGTACTTTGGCAAGGCGGGATCGCGTACTAAAGCGGATGTACAGCGCCAAGAAAATCAGCAAGGAAGACTATGAGCTGGCCAGTGTTGCGCCTCTGCGTAAACAAGGAAGCTCCATGCGCCAGGCTGCCTCAGATTATTTTATCGAACATATCCGCCTGTACCTGGAACGTAAATATGGCACAGACCGTCTCTTTGAAGGCGGCCTCAAGATCTATACTACGCTGGACCAAGACCTTGCCGTATATGCAGATTCTGTGCTAAACAACTATCTTACCTCCATAGAAAAAAGCCATAATTACAGCAATAAAATGGCTAATATCAGCCCTGGTGCCTTTGATATCAATACCCGCTATCTACAAGGTGGGCTGGTGCTGATGGAAAACGATACCGGTTATGTGCGAGCGATGATCGGAGGCCGGAATTTTGCCCATAGCAAATATAACCGTATGACCCAAGCCAAGAGGCAGCCCGGAAGCGCGATCAAACCAATCTATTACACGGCTGCCATCGAAAAAGGCTATACCCCCGCCACTGTCATCAACGATTCCAGAATTTCCCTGACCGGCGGAGATGGCAAAAAGTGGACCCCCACGAATTACAGCAAGAAATACTATGGCTATACCCGCATGCGCACTGCAATTACCCATTCTTACAACGTCTGGGCGGTAAAAACAGCTATGGATCTGGGTTTGGATACCATGACCGATGCCTTTAACCGCTTTGGTTTAGGCCGAAAAGTGACGGATTATTCGGCAGCTTTGGGATCTTATGAAGTCACGCCAATCAGTCTGATTTCGGCTTTCACTACCTTCCCAAACCAGGGAACCAGAGTATCCCCCGTCTTCATCACCAGAGTGGAAGATCTAAAAGGCAGAGTGCTGGAGAGGGGAGCCACCACCAAAAGCAGGGTCACCAGCGCAGATGTGAGCTATATTATGACCAGCATGCTGCAATCTGTCACCACCTCCGGAACCGGTGCCAGAGCCAGGAATAACTACCATTGGCAAGTGGCCGGGAAAACCGGAACCTCCAGCGATCATCGTGACGCTTGGTTTATCGGCTTCAATCCCAAATTTACCCTGGGCATTTGGAATGGCTTTGACAGCAATGCAAATATCTCTTCCAGTGCCGTGTGCGCCCCCATCTGGGGCCAGATCATGACCCGCTGTATCAGGCTGGACAATAACGGCAAACTACCGGCCAGTGACAATCCCCGCTATGTCTTTAAGCGCCCTGATGGCATCGTAACCCGCATGATCAATCCCAGGACCGGTTTTCTGGCCTCATCAGGCGGTATCGAAGAGTATTTTATCGAAGACAATATTCCGCCTGCGATGTCAGACACCCTGCAGTTTAATTTCTACCCCACCCGTTGGGGCTTCAACGACAATCTGGAGACGAATTAACCGTGATAGGCAAAATTCTTTACTATCTGCTTCTGGCTCTGGTAGGCTCCGGAGCCCTTACCTATATCATCTTTGTAATCCGCTTTTATTTTGGCTGGAAACGCTATAAACCGGAGGTCAATTTTGAGAAGAAACGTGTATCGGTGGTGATTGTAGCCCGTAATGAAGCTAATAATCTGCCGCTGCTCATGACCAGTCTGCTCTCTCAGGATTATCCCAGAGAGCTTTATGAAATCGTGTTTGGGGATGATGACTCTGAGGACGACACGGAAAAGATCATGCACAGCTACATTGAAGCCGGCCATAATATCAAATACATCAAGTCCCTGGGCAGAGATGAGGCTATTTCTCCCAAAAAGGTCGCTTTGAGCATGGCCATAGAAGCTGCGGATGGGGATATCATCCTCACCACAGATGCAGATTGTCTGGTTCCTATCACTTGGATTTCCAGCATGGTTTCCCGCTTCAGTGATGACGTGAGTATGGTGGCAGGCTATTCCCGCACGCTGATCCCCGCCTGGGACAAAGCCAGCCTTCTGCAAAAGTATGAACATTTTGATTTTGCCCTCACCTATATGGTTTTGGGCGGCGGCTATACCCTGGGTAAAAGTTGGGCCTGCATCGGACAAAATCTGGCCTATCGCAAAAGTGCCTGGGAAGCTGTGGGCGGTTTTTCCAAGATTATGCACCTCATCAGCGGAGACGATGTGAACCTTATGCAGCTCATGCGCAGAGAGGGACACAAGATTATCTTTAATTTTGCGCCGGCCTCTTTTACGCACACTCATCCGGTGAAAAGCTGGAAACAGTTTATCAACCAACGCAGCCGCTGGGCATCTAATATAAAGTATCAGCTTTCCTTCAATCCGGAGTTCTTTTTTATACTCTTTTCCATGGCCTGCCTGTATTGGGGCGGCATCATCTTGTTGTTCGTCAATCTGAAATTGGGACTCCTGGTGCTTGCTTACCGTATTATAATAGAATTGCTCATGGTCTCGTATTCGCACAAACACTTTGGGGTAAGCAGCCGAATGCTCAGATTTTATCCCATCTGGCTCATGATTATGACCTTTATGTTGGTCTTCACCATGATTTTAGGCCAATTGGGCATCTTCGTCTGGCATGGTAAACGTCCCCCAAAAGGAGTAAAGAATGCACTTAATAATATTTGATGATCTCAAACATAAATCGTTTTACCCCATCACTCAGACCCGCTCTGTGGGAGATATCCGCTGTGGCATACTCAAACTCCGGCAGCGCCTGAGCCACGCCTTTGAGGCTCAACAGGAATGTGTGCTGATCGATCCGCTCCTGGAAGATTTATACAGAGAGCGGCACCCGGATTGGCTGGTTAATTCTGTGCCCGAAGGTGATAAGCTATACCTGAACTCACGTATCAAGTTTGATGATCAGGCCTTGGCAGAGATCAAAGCTTTGCAGCCCCAGCAGGCACTTTTTGCCGAAGAGTACTGTGTGGCTGTATGCACAAATCAAAGTCTGGCCTTTGCCTTTCAGGATATCTCTAATATAAAGAAGATCCCCAGCCAGATATCGCTTTACCGCCATTTGACCGATATTGTGCACGACAATGCCAGACTCATCACCCACGATTTTCAAACGATCTTTTATGATGCAGACAATTTCTTTGAGATCGAAACCGGAGTGAGTGTGCTGAACCCTTACAATGTGTGGCTTGCCGAAGGCGTAAGCCTGGCGCCGAATGTGGTTTTGGATGCCTCCGGGGGGCCGATCGTGATCGATAGCGAGGCAAAAGTGATGGCAAATAGCGTGATTCAGGGTCCGGCATATATTGGGAAGAAATCCATAATCAAGATCGGAGCCAAAATCTATGCCGGCACCAGCATCGGGCCAGTCTGCAAAATAGGCGGAGAGATAGAAAACAGTATCTTTCAGGCTTACTCAAACAAGCAGCACGATGGATTTTTGGGCCATGCCTATTTGGGTGAATGGATAAACCTTGGCGCCGATACAAATAACAGTGATCTGAAGAATACTTACAAAAACGTGGAGACTTACGACTACCTAAGCCAGGAAGAGATCGATAGCGGCAGCCAGTTTATGGGCTGTGTGCTGGGCGATCATGTGAAAACCGGCATCAATACCAGCCTCAATACCGGCTTGGTGGTAGGCCTGGGCTCCAGCATCTACGGCAGCCAGCTGTTCCGCGGTTTTGTCCCGGATTTTTCCTGGGGCGAAGCAGAGAGCTTGACAAAATACCGCTTTCCAGCATTCTGCAATACAGTAGCTATAGTGAAACAGCGCAGAGGACTAAGCCTCAGCGAAACTGAGAAAGAGCTGCTCAGACATATCTCTGGAGAATAAATGCAAGAATATATAGAAGTTGAATTCCGCACCGGCAGAATGGGTTATTATCAAAATCAGGAAAACCTCCCGCTGCAGCCGGAAGACCTCATCGTCGTGGAAGTGGAGCGGGGTGAGGATATCGCTCAAATCGTCAATATGGCAGCTTTACGAGAGGAAAAAGATGTACCCGATGCCCCTGGAAGGGTGTTTAAAATCTGCCGCACTGCCAGTGAAACTGATCTGGAAAAGCTGCGCAACATCGGTTATGAAGAGAACAAAGCCGCCGGTACCTACAATGATATCCTGCTGCGCTACCCTTTTGAAATGAAGCTGATCGAAACTGTGTATCAATTTGATGGCAACAAACTTACCTTTTTCTTTACCGCAGATGGCAGAATAGATTTTCGTACCTTTGTGCGGGAATTGGCCACGGTCTTCAGAACCAGGATCGAGCTGCATCAAACCACCGGTCGTGACGAAGCCAAACGCTTGGGCGACTTTGGCATGTGTGGCAATCAATATTGTTGCAGCAGTTTTCTCAAACACTTCAGACAGGTAACTATCAAGATGGCCAAAGACCAAAATCTGACTGGGAACCTCTCCAAAATCTCAGGCCCCTGCGGCAGATTGCTCTGTTGCCTCAATTTTGAAGAAGATTTCTATATGGAAGCCGCCAAGGATTACCCCGTTATCGGTACCTCTGTGCATTACCAAGGGCAAAGAGCCATGGTCCTGCGCATCGATGTCCTGGCTGAGAAAATCTTTTTAAATCTCGATGACCAAAATGTGATGGATTTGAACCTGGAAGAATTTGCCGAACTCAAGATCATCAGCATACCCGATCTGGAATCATGCTGACCAATATCTTTTCTCTTACACCTGAACAGCTTGAAGCCAGGCTGAAGGGACACTTTCCCGCTTTTCGCTACCGTCAGGTAGTGCA
>CAXZAB010000057.1:0-11236 GCA_964293715.1 uncultured bacterium
ATTTGCCTATCTCTTTCTCGGATCTTGGCAGGAACGTATGTGATTTCCCATCTGCCGGATTCACGCGCTCTTAGCTCTCCCCTCAGTTGTTCAAAAGCTTTGCTGAAGAAGGCACGGATGAAATAGGGTTGGAGTTTACGGGCTTCTGCTTTTTCCATCTCTTCTTTGACGGCAAAGAGGCGTTTTTCGTCTATCACTTCCTCGCACAAGGCATTACGATTGAGGATATTTTTAATGTGTTCTGTATCCAGAGCACCTTCTACTACCTCAAATAGTCTGGCTCGGGTAATGGGGTCGTCTCCGTAGCGGATGGCTTCGATCAGTAAATCCCTTAAACTCTTCTCTTCAAAGACATCACCCAAAATAACGAAGACCCTACCCCCCAAAGCTTGCCTCTGTCCCTCGAGTTTATTAAAGAGATTCAGGAATACATCGCCTTCGCGGGTTTCCATTGCCACCATATTCCACAGGTGGCAGACTTCCTGCTGTCCAATACGGTGAATGCGACCAAAGCGCTGCTCTATGCGATTGGGATTCCAAGGCAGATCATAATTCACCATCAGATTGGCATTTTGCAGGTTCACGCCTTCTCCAGCAGCATCGGTAGCCAGCAGAATACTCACTCTGGGGTCATTGCGGAAAAGCTCTTGGGCTTTGCGTCTTTCCTCACGTTTGATACCACCATGAATGATGATTACGGCATCTGGGTTGCCGATCAGATCGTTCAAACGGCTATGCAGATAACTCAAGGTATCCCGATGCTCAGTAAAGATAATCAGCTTACGGTATCTGCCACCCTTTTCCCGTATATGGGGATTATTCTCAAAGAGGTTGGAAAGCTCCTCCCATTTGCGATCAAGCCCTGAATCACGCAGTTCTTTCGCCTGTTTGGTGAGTCTTTTCAGAATGATTATTTCTTTTCCCAATTCTTGAATGGTCTGGGCAGTAGTGGCTCTATCGACCAATTCCTCTTCTTGGGTCTCCCTTTCCTCGGTATCCCAATCGTCATCGTCAAAATCATCCGGCAAATCAAAATCCTGGTCTTTTTTCTCGCGGATCAATTCACCGCGCAGGATGAGCTTTTCCTCTTCCAACCTGCGGCCAAGCTTATCGGTACGGCGTTTCAACGACTGGTAGATAGCTTCGGGACTCGATGCAAGGCGTCTTTGTAGGATAGTGAGCGCAAAGCCAATGGTGTTTCTGCGCTTGCCTTCAAGTCGGTCTGCCTTGTTCATCTCTTCACGCACATATTCTGTAACGGTAAGGTAAAGTTCGGCTTCCAGATCTGATAGCTTGTAAGATACAGAATAAGCTTTGCGCTCCGGAAAGAGGCGGGTACCGTCAAACTTGAGCAGTTCTTCTTTTACCATTCTCCGCATCAGATCAGAGATATCTATGCTGTGGGCACTATCGCGGGGTTTGCCATAAAAGCGATCAGAATCCAGGAGGGCCAGGAAGGTTTGAAAATCTTCATCTTTGCCCTTGTGGGGGGTAGCTGTCATCAAGAGAAAGTGCCGGGTGATGCTTCCCACTTCTTCAGCGAGTTTGTAGCGCTTGGTTTTCTTGAGCTCATGGCCAAACCAGGATGCTGAGCATTTGTGGGCTTCGTCAATGACCACCAGGTCCCAATAAGTGAGTTTCAGTTTCTCTATCAGTTCATCATCACGGGAAACCATATCTATGCGGGCGATCAGATAATCAAAATCTTCAAAGGGATTACCGCTGTGGGATTGAGCTTCCATTTCGCGGGAAAAGATAAAGAAATCCAAGCCGAATTTCTCATACATTTCATCTTGCCACTGCTCTACTAGTGAACCGGGAGCAATGATCAGGATGCGCGTTGCATCGGCTCGCATAATCAGTTCTCGGATATAAAGCCCAGCCATAATGGTTTTTCCTGCTCCGGGATCATCAGCCAGCACATAGCGTAAGGGCTGTCTGGGCAGCATAGATTCATATACAGCAGTGATCTGATGTGGCAAGGGTTCTACGTTGGAGGTATGAACAGCCATCATGGGATCAAAGAGGTAAGCGAGATTGATCCGGCAAGCCTCAACAGCCAGCTTAAAATCTGCAGCAGGTGCATCAAAAGACCAGGGTCTGCCTGCCATTGCCAGAGAGAGATTCAGCTCGTCTGAGCGATAAATCAAGCGTTCCAAGAGAGATCCATCACTCTTTTTGTAATAGACTGTGAGCGCATCAATCCCGATGGCTTCACTCGTAACGATGCGAACCACTTCCTCGGGCTCCAAACCTTGAATCAGAGCCCCAGCTTTAATATCTTCTAATCTCATCATAAGCTATTTCCTAAAAGTATCATACCTGTATTCGCATCATACTCTTCAGGTTTAATAAACTGCCCTTCTAAAATATGAAAACCGAATCAAGATTTTGATAAATCCATAGTAGATCACAAAATAGGATAAGTGCTTTTGCTGTCAATGAGAAAAGCAAAGCTCTACCCATAACTCACCATAGGCTATCAAGAAGCGGATGCTTACAAAAAAAGAGCGCGAAAATAAGGCTCTTCGCAAACAGATTACAAACACTTTCCCAGAATTGGTCGGAGAGGATGATTCGATAATAAAAGTAAAACGCCAGATTGATAACCTTGCTAAAGATGATATTCCGGTTTTCATCAGCGGAGAAAGCGGCACAATCGCACTCCAGTTGCGCTTTTTTTAATTTCAAAGTTCCGATTTCCCAACTGCTCTTTCCAAAGCCTTTCCAAACGCCGTCCAAATATGCAGTAAACCTGTCACAAACCAGTCCAAAACGTCTAAATAGGCGCAGGTACATTTCCATAACCAGTCCATCGCAACTAACCACCAATCAAAGCCTTATCCCCACCTTCCCCTTGTGTCACTTCGTGCAGCTATGGGTGTCAGTTTATCGTTTTCTATGATCTGCCGGGTAATGCTTTTTTGAATAGTTATACAGATCATCTATGCGGATAAAAGAGAGAAGAGGCCGTGATTTAAGACATATATCATTGTCATCCAGATGTTTACAGGCAGCAATAATCCGGGGCCACAGACCAGGTCGATAAAGATCCCGGACCGGATAATCCCTCATAGCACCCTTTAGCTATGGACCTGTTTTTATTATGCTTTCGACTCGAATTCACTCGAAATCACAAGTCATCTCAAGTCTAAGGCAAATCAAAAGCAAGTTCAACCTTAAAGCAAAAGCCAAGGCTCTATTGGTCAAAAAATATAGGGTAGCTACGTGAGCTACCCTTATTTAAGATAGTGGTTCAGCGGCATCTACCGCTACGGACTCAAGACTTATTGTCTGTTTCTGTGCTTTCTCACTCCGTCATAATCATCGCAAGGCTGGGAATCATCCCAATATCTGTCCATATGCTGACCCCTGCGGCCCCAGCGCGAATTGTTTCTGTTTCTTCTGTCGCGCGACGGGAAATCATCACGTCTCTCTCCAAGCCGCATGACCATGTTTTTTTGCATGATGACTTTTTGATCTTTGGTAAGCTCTTTCATTTGGTCCATTATCATATCCACATGCGCGTTTCTTAGTTCCAATTGCTTGGCGGTGATCTGTTGGTTCAGCTCTTTTACGCGTCTGAAGTTCTCGGCTCCCATAGCATCGTGTACGTCCATTCTGAGATTATCCATATCAGCTTGGAGGGTATTACGTTGCCGCTCAAAAGTGGCTCTGGAAGCGTCAAATTTCTTGCTTTGAGCATCGCTGAGTCCCAGTTCTTCCAGGCACTGTCCACCTTCATGGCGCCGGGGTGCCTTTCTGTCAAATGCTCCTCTATTCGAGGGTTGAGCCAGCAAAATGCCGGCAGCCATCGCCAAAACGAGGCTAATTATCATTATCTTTTTCATCTTGTCTTCTCCTGTTATATTTGTGTTTGAAAGCTTTTGTGCGTTGTTGCATGCGAGCGGCGCGGGAGGTGAAATAATCATGGGCCTCAGCCGCGCTCATTTGTTTGCGAATATCCAAAAGTCTATGTGCCAAAGCCTGTTCCAGCGAGCTTTGAGCATCCAGGGAGCTGCCTGTGATGGCGACAATGCTTGCTTCATTGATCGGGTCCTTGGCCAGCTCACGCATGAGCTCTATCTTGCTATCGTTAAAAGCGGTATGCAGCTCGCGAATTTCTGGGCTCCACATCACGTGGGCATCTTGTAAATGGGGAGGCAAGGCAGTTCTCTGCTGTATTCTTTGCGGATTCCCGGCAGGGCACTTTCTGATGAAACGGACCCATAAAATTGAGCCAAATACGGCCAGATTGAAGGCCAGGGAGACAAAGAGCAGGATTGTAATGGTGCGTTTAGTCATCGTAAACATCCATCAGGCTCTGCTCGCCGAAACTGATATAAGTGTATTCAGTTACGATTTGTTTATCGTCCTCAGTAGTTTCATAGCCCTTGATCCCCACCAAAGTGCCGGCCAAGAGGCTGAAGATGATGGCCAGGCTGGCTGTGGCATAAGATAAAGCGCGTTTTCCTGCCCGGCTGTTTTTCTTCTGCTGAGGCAGATTGTTGAGAATACGGTGGTGCAACCACTGCGGAAATTCTGGCTGGGGCAGCTCTTGCAATTGAGTTTGCAGAGCCAGATTTGCACTTTTAATCCGGGCGCAGGAGGAACATTTCTGCAGATGTCTGTGCAGGGTTTTCTGGCGGCGCGCACAAAGCTCATCATCGAGCTTGAGGCTGATATAGCGTTCAGCGGTTTTGCATCTCATGTATCTCTCCTTTATTTATGGTAGTAACCTGCGTAAGGCTCTATACATTATACTTTGTTCTCCTCTCTTCCCTGCATTATATTTTTGCGTAAGATACGTTTGGCTCGCACCAAGAGGGATTCCACTGCTTTAAAGCTGATTCCCAGGCGTTGCGAAATTTCTTTGTAGGAAAGACGTTCATAATATTGAAGCTGGATCACCGCAGCCATACGGGGTGGAAGCTCAGCCACAGCCTTCTGTAGAGCTGAATAATCCACTTCCTCGGGTTTATTGGGTTGGGGAATATGGGCGAAAGATTTGGGATCCACATTGATATAGCGGGATTTGTTTTTCAAAAAGGTCATGGCTTTGTTGTGAGCCACCCGGTAGGTATAGGCAAGAGCAGTAAGTTCCTCGATGCGCTCAAAATTCTCGAAGATAGCGATAAACACCGCCTGCACAAGATCCATGGCATCTTGTTCGTTGGCAGTGATTCCCATCAGATAGCGGAAAATCCGCTTCTCATGAGCGCTCAGAAACTGTTCAAATTGCTCTTTCTTCATCTATATACCATACTTATATACTAAGCTAAAGGCTGTTTCCTGCAAGAAAAAGGGGCACAGTCATAAGATCGTGCCCCTTTTGCTTTTTATCTGCATATTCTTGCGGCTTGCTTTCCCTCTGGTCTGCAAGGTGGCAGTTCAAAATCTCTTGACGGTTTATCAGTGCTAAAAAACAATGTGGATATGAAGAAAACGAAAGCTAATGCCAGTATCTATTTCCTCGCACGCAAATACCTTGCGGGCAGGAGTCGTTTGGGTATCAGCCGCGACTATATCCTGACTTTGATTGGCATTACCTTGGGCGTGGTGGCATTGATCACCGTGAGCTCTGTGATGAACGGCTTTCGGGAGGATATTAGCGGCAGGATTATCGGCACTTTGTCCGAGCTGAGGCTTTCAAAGCCTGAAGGCGCTTTGCTCCAGGACTATCAGCCGCTTCTGCAAAAGCTGGAGCAAGAAGGGTTTACCGCAGCTCCTGTGGCTCGCACCGAATTGCTGCTCAGAAATGCTCAAAAGTCTGCCGCTGCGGTGGTTTTTGGCATAGATCCCTACCGGCATAAAGCCGTGAGTCCTCTGCTCAATCATCAAAGTCAAAAAGATCCTCTGCATGGGATACTTGCCGGTGACCTTATACCAGAGAGCTTCAATGAGGGCGGAATTGCCTTGGGCTCTGGTCTGGCCGGAGAATTGGGCCTCTATATAGGCGATGAGGTGCAGCTCATTTCTCTGCTTTTTAACCAGCCCACGCCCTTTGGCCTGATGCCTATGGTAAGAAAGCTGAAGGTAAAAGCGATCTTTGCGGCCGGTATGCCGGAGTATGATCAGAGCTATTGCTATGTCCCGCTGCCTGTGGTGCAGGCTTTTAATGGTTATGATCAGCAGGTGGACTATCTGGAAATCAGAAGCTCGAATCCACAGAAAAGCCGCAAACATCTGGCGCAGCTCAGCCCCCTTTTTCCAGGCTACAAAATCGAGGATTGGAGCAGTTTTGACGCCTCACTGTATGGAGCCATCCGTTTTGAAAAATATCTGATGTTTGTTATTTTGCTGTTTATGTTCATCATTGCCAGCTTCAATCTCACCGGCAATCTGCTCAAAATGATCAGCCAGAAAAAGGCGGAATTGGGCTTGCTCAAAGCCTTGGGCTACAAGGGTGAAGAGCTGAGAAAACTCTTTATGTATCAGGCCATGATGCTCTGCACTTTGGGCATTGTCCTGGGCATAGTCATCAGCACCATTCTCTTGGTGATCCAGCATCAGACCGGGCTCATAAAGCTGGACCAAGCCATCATTTTGCCTGTGAAGATGCAGCTTACGGATTATCTTTTAGTAATAGCAGTGTCTTATCTGCTCACCTGGCTCAGCGTGCTTTTACCGCTGAACAATCTAAAGAAAATAAACGCGGTGGAGCTTATTCGCCGTAATGCATAAAATAAAAGAGGTATATTATGGATCGCAAAGACGCATATCGCATTGCCATTGAGGCAGAAATCCGTTCCCAGAATCTTTACAAGGCTCTGGCGAAAAGTTTTAATAATGAAGAAACCGCACAGTTTTATAATCAATTGGTGAAGTATGAGACAGATCATGAGAAAAAAGTACGCGGGCTGTTTGCCAAGGAATTCCCAGACGAAAAGCTGAAACTGGTGGGAAATGTGAAGATGGAAATGGAAGGCCTAAAATTCGATGACCCCAAACAGGTACTGGAATTTGCCATCTCCCGCGAAGAACTGGCTCAAAACATCTATCTCAAGCTCGCTGAGCAGAGTGAAGATGCAGACACAAAGGCTCTCTTGGAGCAGCTCGCAGCCGAAGAAGAGCAGCACAAAGATCTGCTTTTTGCAGAGATTGAAAAGCTGCATAACATCCTGCAGTGGTACGACTCCTCGGAACTCGATGGTTTTATGGAGCATTAAAGCTTGTCCAAAGACCAAAGCGATCTCTTTGAAGAGCAAGAGCTTGCCGCACGTGAAGTACCGCTGGCGGAAAAACTGCGTCCACAGGGCCTGGATGAGCTAAGGGGACAGGAAAAGCTTGCTTCTGCTGATTCTCTGCTTGCCCAGATGATCAGCACCAATACCTATCACAGCTTTATTCTTTGGGGCCCGCCGGGCAGTGGCAAAACCACCATTGCCCGGATCATCGAAGGCACCGCTACTCAACGTTTTATCCATTTTTCTGCGGTGATGTCCGGCATCAAAGACGTCAAAGCCGTGATGAAAGATGCGGATTATCTGCATCGCACGGCAGGAGAGCGCAGCATCCTCTTTATCGATGAGATTCACCGTTTCAACAAGTCTCAGCAGGATGCCTTTTTGCCTTTTGTGGAAAGCGGGGCCATTATTTTGATCGGAGCCACCACAGAAAACCCTTCCTTCGAAGTTATTCAGGCCCTTCTCTCCCGCTGCCATGTCTTTGTCCTGGAAGCTTTAAAAGAAGAAGACCTCAGGGAAATTCTGCGGCGGGGATTTAAGGAACTGGAGCTGGAGCTTGATGAAGATGTCATCGGTTGGATGGCGCAAAATAGCGGGGGAGATGCCCGGCGAGCGTTGAACGAGCTGGAGCTCATCCAAAGCTATCTCAGAGATAATCCCCATCCGGAAATCCAGATCCTGGCCGGGGCTCTGGCCAAAAAGACGATGTTTTACGATAAAAACCGCGAAGAGCATTACAATCTCATCTCGGCCTTGCACAAATCTATGCGTGGCAGCGATCCTCAGGCTGCTTTGTATTGGCTGGCACGTATGCTGGAGGCAGGAGAAGACCCACGCTATGTGGTGCGCCGGATGATCCGCTTTGCCAGTGAAGATATCGGTCTGGCAGATCCCAATGCCCTTATTCAGGCTATGGCGGCCAAGGATGCTCTGCTCTTCATTGGCATGCCTGAAGCCAGCAATTCCCTGGCCCAAGCCGTGGTCTATCTGGCTACCGCACCCAAGAGTAACAGCCTTTACACAGCCTATGCCGCCGCTGCCAAAGACGCCCGCAACACCAGCCACTACGGAGTTCCGTTTAATATTCGCAATGCCCCCACCAAACTGATGAAAGACCTGGATTATGGCAAGGGCTACAAATATGATCATGATTCAGAGCATAAATACAGCTACGAGAAGTATTTCCCGGAGCAGATGCAGGAGCAAGTCTACTATGAACCCGGTGAATTTGGCTTCGAAAAGGACATCGCCAAACGCATCGCCTGGTGGGAAAAACTGAAGGATAAGTAACGCTGGATTTATGCGTTCGTAACGCTGGCTTCAGCCGGCCGTAGCACTGTCTTTAGACGGTGCGTGCACCTATTAAAAAATAATAGTCACACGGATTTGACGGATTCACACGGAAAAAGAGCATAGTAGCTAATGGATTCGAAGAGGGGAGCCACAGGATTGCAAGCATCCTCGCTTGCAGAGCACGGGACGTGCTCTCTTTTATCAAGCCTTACTCCCCTGTTATCAAGGCCTGTCGCCTTGTTCGACACGAGACTCAAACGGATCCAGCAAGCCGCCCACTCCCATCAATCTGCGTTCTATAAAAAAAGCTACGAACTCTCCACAACCCTAAAACGCTAAAACTCAAAAACTCCTTGACAAAAGCCGCCCTCCTTTAGAGTTTGCAAAGCTATAGCATAAAATAATATAGGTGGATTAACCGCATGGAGAACACTATGGATTACCCTTTTACAAAGATTGAAACAAAATGGCAGAAGATCTGGCAAGAACGCCGGATTGCCAACGCTCAGGACTTTTCTGACCGGCCCAAATACTATGTGCTCTCGATGTTTCCTTATCCCTCCGGGGTTCTCCATATCGGCCATGCTTCAAACTATGCCATCGGTGATGCCATTACGCGTTTGAAGATGATGGAGGGATATAACGTATTGCAACCCATGGGTTATGACTCCTTTGGTATGCCCGCGGAAAACTATGCCATTACCCACAATTCTCATCCCAGAATCACCACGGAAGAGCACATTGTCGATATGCGCAAGCAATTTGACGGCATGGGTTTCTTTCTGGATTGGGACAGGGAAGTCAGCACCTGCCGTCCGGATTATTATCATTGGGGACAGTATATCTTCAAGAAGATGTATGAAAAGGGTTTGGTTTACCGCAAGAAGAGTTTTCAGAATTGGTGTGAAACCTGTAAAACGGTCCTGGCCAATGAGCAGGTGGAAGATGATGCCTGCTGGCGCTGCGGCTCGGAAGTGATCCAAAAAGAAATGGACCAATGGTATTTTAGGATCACAGATTATGCTGAGGAATTGCTTGATTTTTCCCATGTAATAGAGTGGCCGGAGCGTGTGATGACCATGCAAAAGCATTGGATTGGCAAAAGTGAAGGCGCCCGTATCGACTTTATCTTGGAAGGCACTTCCCAAAAGATCCCGATTTTCACTACCCGTCCGGATACCATCTTTGGTGTAACCTTTATGGCGCTGCCTCCAGAGCACCCGCTGGTGCAGACCTGGCTGGCAGAAGAGCCTGAAAACAGCGAGCTGCAAAGCTTTTGTAAGAAAGTGATGAACGAAGATAAAATGCAGCGCTCCAGCGCGGAAAGTCTCAAAGAAGGCATCTTCAGCGGACGCTACTGCATCAATCCCTTAAATGGCGATAAGGTGCAGATCTGGATCACAAATTATGTGCTGATGGATTATGGTACGGGGGCTGTGATGGCTGTTCCGGCGCACGATCAGCGTGATTTTGACTTTGCCAAAAAGTATGATATTCCCATCAAGATCGTGATCCAAAATCAGGATAAATCCTTGAAATTGGAAGAGATGACCGAGGCCTATATAGAGCCCGGCACCATCAGCAATTCTGCCCATTTTGATGGTCAGGACAGCGAAACAGCCCAAGGGGAGATCACCAAATGGGCTCAGGAAAAGGGCTGGGGAATAGCCACAGTTACTTACAGACTGCGGGATTGGGGTATTTCCCGGCAACGCTATTGGGGTAATCCTATTCCTATGATACATTGCCCTTCCTGTGGCATAGTTCCCGTTCCGGATGAAGATTTACCGGTGCTTTTGCCGGATGAAGTGCAGGTTGGGCAAACCACCTCAAATCCTCTGCTCAGTGTGCCGGAATGGCTGAATGTTAAATGTCCTGTCTGTGGTGAAGACGCCCAGCGGGAAACCGATACCATGGATACCTTTGTGGATTCCTCCTGGTATTATGCCCGCTACGCGGATGCTCACAATCCGGATCTGCCTTTTGATCCTGCCAAAGCTGATTACTGGCTGCCGGTGGATCAATATATCGGCGGCATCGAGCATGCCTGTATGCACCTTTTGTATGCTCGTTTTATCCATAAGTTTATGCGCGACGCAGGCTGGGTAAAAGACAACGAACCCTTTGCGCGCCTGCTCACCCAAGGCATGGTGCTCAAAGATGGCGCCAAAATGAGTAAGTCCAAGGGCAATACCGTGGATCCTCAATACATTGTAGACCGTTTTGGTTCGGACACCCTCAGGGTCTATCTGCTCTTTGCCTCCCCTCCGGAAAAGGATGTGGAATGGAACGATGAAGCATTGATGGGCTCCTTCAGGTTTTTAAATAGAACCTACCGCCTGATCAAAAGAAATCTGACTGCGATCAAAACAGGGCTGCAAGCTGACCAAACGGCAAAAGAGCTCTCTTCGGAGATGAAGGACTTGCGTTTCAGCACCCATTATTGCATCCAAAGATGGCGCGAAGATTCGCTCTCGCGTATGCAATATAATACTGCCATTGCCGCTGTGATGGAGCACCTTAATCACTGTATAGCAATCAAAAGCACGGATGATCTGAATAGTGCCGAATTGGCTGTTTACGCAAAAGCCTGCAGCATTATCCCTCAGCTTCTGTATCCTTTTGCTCCTCACATGGCCGAAGAGCTGTGGCAGCTGATGGGGCACCCAAGCCTGCTTCACGAAAGCGGTCTGCCTGATTATGAAGAGAAATATCTGGTGCAAGACACCATCACTTATATGATCCAAGTGAATGGC
>CAXZAB010000058.1:0-11086 GCA_964293715.1 uncultured bacterium
CTATCTTTAGCTATCTTATTGCCAGATAGAGGCTTGCACAAGTGAGAAATGTTAGATATTATATACCTCTACTTTGCATAAGCTGAGCTGCTTTGCCTTAAGTTCCACGTTTAGTTCCTGATTAAAGGGATTGGGGTAGGCGGTTATCATAGGGCTTACTGCGGGTGTTTCAATATTATCCTCAACCCCCACATAATTGCCATTGGCATTAATTCTGACCAGGGCGACACTTTCAATTTGAACACGGGGATACACGCTAACTCCTGCGCAATAAACAAAGTCACCGTTTGGAAGCTCAAGCAGGGGATGGTCTCCTCTTCCTATTCTTTCATAGTTAAGAGCGTTACTCGTCCACAACAGGTTGAGATCACTATCATATTTGAATATCTCTGCATTGGGAGTTGAGATTGCCAGAATGATACAATCATCTGATGTCCTTGTAACATAGAATGGATTCTTTTTCTCCATATTATTATCAAGTAGGGGGTAAGTTGGTATCACCAAAATGGGGGCTCCGTGATTTTCATTTTCAAAGCTTAAACCAAAATCGTAGATTCTGAGTTCTGCGGTGGTATTGTTGTATGAATGATACACAAAACCATAGTAATTCCCATTAACTTCTACAATTTAGTTGTACACTGGGAGTTATCATTTGCTTTGTCCATAGCGTGTCACCATAAGCAGACAACTTAGTTGCTCTAAAACAGTCGTAATTACTGGAAGTATGCCCACCTCTCCAGAAAAGGAAACCTCCGTCCGAAGTTATAGTCATTTTCCGTATTGGCCATGATTCCACTACATTGATGTAGCACTCCCACTGTACAGCTAAATCGTAATTATATTTTGTAATAGCATAGCTATATGTCCCTGAAATAGACCCTAAAATAATTAAACCATCATCAACCTTGATAATATCTCTTAAGATCCCCAATGACCACTATTAGATGTTAAAGGTACGTAGCCGACATAATGTTTTACCTGAACATTGTTTATACTTGACAGCTTTGTTGTGATTTATTATGCTGCACATGAATCTGAACTTGGGTAGTATTAACTGCGTTAGAACTGCATGATCTTAGTCATCTTTGTGATTATAATATGGCCAGAGGCCAAAAATAAAAAGGAGACAGGGAATTGCTCGACAATTTATCGACTCGTTTTCCCCCCCCCCCCGGCAGAATAGCAATGCCTAAGCTGTATATGCTGCTCATTTTCATCCTTCTGTGCAGCTTTTTATCTGCCTATAACCTGTATGTGGACCCCTCCGGGGACCCTATCAATGCAGATGGGTCTTTTATAAATCCCTACCCAACTATCCAGCAGGCGATTGATCATGCGTTTGACGATAATCTACTGGAGAATGAAAATGGCCCTGCTGTAGTGATTAATGTAGCAAGTCATTCTCAGGGATATCAAGAAGAGCTCTTGATCGTCTATTACACGTCGAATGCAGCCTTGCATAACGTGCAGGATATCACCATCAAAAACAGATCAAACAACCCCGAGTATTGTGTATTGAGGATACCGGAGAATTCAGAATACGGAGTTCAGGTATCCGGTGCCACTCAGAGCAAGTTAAAAATCCAGGGAATTGGTTTTGCAATGTATCCCAATAGCGACACCTACCATGGGATATTGCTCTCACAAGATCCGGAAACACCCAGTGCTCCGGCTCTTGCCATGGATAAAATGCACATTGAAAACTGCGTGTTTAATGACTTTCCCGTGGCAATTAATGCCCCTCAAGTGTCCTTTATGGATAGCTTTATTGTGTCAAACAGCAGCTTTCAAGATACCGGGACAAATCAACTCAACAAGTGTTTCGCGATTTATTCAGCCAATATGTCCAATCATGCAAGCATCATAGGAAACACCATAAGTATCGACAATGCGTATAATCTGGACCCTGAAACAAACGCATACCTCGCGATAGGAAGATTTCATAACATCGAATTTAACGATAATAAAATTGTCAATGCGCCCATCTCAATTAACAGTTCGTATTATCTGGAAGCCCAAGATAATACCTTCACCAATTCACCTATAGAGATTGGAGGAGAAATAGAGCTTGATTGTAAAAGTAATAGTTTTATCTCAGATAGCGGACTTTCATATCGTGCCTTAACCGTTGCAAAGGACACTTCAGAGGAACTTGTAATCAGCTACAATCAATTCTATAATTGCACGACTTCCATATATTTTGATCAGTATGATGGTGAGTGGTACCTTCGCAATCTCAATAACTACATTTATAAGAACACTTTCATAGATTGTGAAAAGGTACTGAACGTTAGATTGGGATGGGTACCTTACAATTATCCTCCCATTTCAGTATTCAGGGACAATCTCTACTCTGGAACTCACACGGACCTTTTCACGATTACAGATGAGTACTATACTCCTTATGAATTGACCGGAGACTCCAGAATACCTGTATCATATTCTCACTTTAGCACTGCTTTGACAAATACCGAATCGCTTAACCTCGATGCAGCCAGTGTTTCTTACGGTGATCCCTATATTGAAGTTGATTCACAAGCTTATGAATATGAATTGTTGTGGGATTATAATCTGAAAAGCCCCTGTATCAATAGTGGCTGCCCGGTAATCAATGGTATAATCCAAACTGATCCCGACGGCACTCCTCCGGATATCGGAGCGATCTACTATCCGCATCACACACAAAAATATTTTGAACGTTGGAATCCATCCGGAATCTATTGGCTTTCCTTCCCGGTGCTGGATGACAGAAGCCATACTGACGGGGTTTATTGGAACGAACTTGGGTTTATGTTTGAACCACATATGTTGAATGCTCCTAGTTCACAATTAGAGCAGATCCGGTGGAGTTATGATGAGGATGCAGCGCAAATGGCATATAATAGCCAGGCTTACGTATGGGATAACTCCTCACATCGAGCTACACAACCTAAAGGCTACAAAGTGAAATTCAATACAGGTGTTCTTCCAGACCCGGTAGTCGTAAATGGTTTCAAGGCGGATGCGGATACCACTCCGGTAGCTTGGGTAGTGGAGACCTATCATAATGGTCAGATGCAGCCGTTTGTGAATAGCATAGGCTACTTTTTGCCAAACACATATAGGGCCGGTGATGCTTTGTCGCGCTATTTGCCGGATAGCAACCGATTCAAGTATCTGGATTACGTGCATACCATCAAGACCCGAAATTGGAGTACATACAGGCTAAGAGAAGAGTTTGGCAGTCGTTGGATAGCGGATCCCAATAGATTCACCCTATCCGAGGGGGACATGCTGGAATTGCTGCTCCTGCCCGAAGCACCCCGGGAGATGTATTGGAATACCGGGTTGCCCTCGACACCACCTGTGATCAGGCCCCGGGCGACAGCTTTTGAATATGAAGAACAGCTGGATTACACGACGGTATTTGTGGAATTCGATCCGGAAGACCTGCCCGATGAAGTAGGCCTGTATGTGAATGGAGAATGCATGGGAGCTTCTGTGGTGGATAGCACTTTGGTAGATATATGTCTTTATCCGGATGGCGCCAAGAATGCCGGCGAGCTGGAGATAGTGTTCTTTCACGGGGGCAAAGGTAAAAAGACAGTCCGGGGATGGAGAACCTATAACGCCGACCGGATGGTATTTGAAAACATTAGCTTGAGATCAGACCAGATCGGCAGATATGCCTACATCTCCTTTACCGATGATGAAGGTGAAAGCCTGGTTCCGCTTCAGACCAGCCTGAAAGGAAACTATCCCAATCCCTTCAATCCCAGCACCAATATCTCTTTTATCCTGGCTAATGAGACGGATGCCCGGCTGGAGGTTTACAACGTCCGCGGACAAAAGGTGAAAACCTTGTGTAATACAATGCTTGCCAAAGGGAAGCATACGGTAGCGTGGAATGGTCGGGACGATCACAATCGTCAGGTCTCTTCCGGTATATACTTCTATCGCCTATCTACCCCTGAAGGCAGCTTTACTAACAAAATGATGTTGATGAAATGAAGCTTAAACCACAATTAATCGAAGAATACCCGGGCACTTCCCCGCGTATTCCCCAAAGTATCACCACCCTCCGCTTACCCTTAAAGGTGAGCGGAGGGATATTAAACTATGCGATGCTGCGAGCAGCTATTCTGACAATTGTGCTGCTTGCGGCTGGCATCAGGATTTATGCCGCCACCCTAAGCGTAGCCCTGGATGGCTCGCAACCCTTCACCGTAATCCAGGAAGCTATCAATGCCTCGGCCCATACCGATACCGTATTGGTCTATCCGGGCAGATATTTCGAGAATGTAAGATTCAATGGTAAGAATATCACTCTTGCCAGCCTGGAACTACTCACCGGAAATCGGGATTACATCTACTCTACGATTATTGATGGGGATCAAAATGGACCGGTTGTTCGTACCACAACTGGAGAATCTAATATTCATATCCAAGGATTCACTGTGACCAATGGGTCTGGAGATTACATTTCCACTCACGATACGACGGTAGGTGGTGGTGTCATTGTAACCCGCATGAGTGGAGAAAAATCTGCTTCCATTGTGAATTGTGACATAACGGGCAACCATGCAAGCACCGGAGGGGGATTCTGGGGAGGGGTTTGCAACCTTTACTTGAGTGGTGTATCAATTCACAATAATACTGCTTCTGCTGGAGGGGGTATGCGATTTGAAGGTGCTGTAACTATACCATACAGCATCACCTTCGATCCCGATAACCGCTGTAGTATTTACAGTAATTACGCTGCCTTTGGCAGTGATTTGTATTTTTACAATGTGAACTCCGTGCATGTGGTGGTGCATACCTTCACGGTAGCCAATCCCTGGAACTTTTATGCCACTGCCATACCCGCCAGTCCCAATATTAGCAATCCCTATACCTTTGATATCCTGAATACGGTACATGAGGAGGTAAATCACGATCTCTATGTGGCCCCTTGGGGTGATGATGCCAATAGCGGCATTAGCCCTGCCCAGCCCATGCAAAGCATCTTTCATGCTATGTACCGCATCGCTTCAGACAGTGAAAACCCTAAAACCGTGCATGTGGCAGACGGGCACTATTCACCCTCGCTGAACGGACAGCTATTCCCTATCCCGATCAAGAGCCATACCCGCCTGGTCGGAGAATCCAGAGAGGGGGCTATCCTTGATGCAGAATATGATGCTATTTTCCTTTCGATCTCACCTGGCAGCATAGCCTGGAGCGCAGAGAAGCTTAGTTTCGTGAATGGTAAGGGAGGTATAGGTATTAACAGTGCTGCTGATTTCAGATTAGAAGAGATAACAATAGAAGATGTTTACAATGAATACTACCCTTTAGGAATCAGCTCTCATAACGCATCGGGATATGTCATGCTTAGAGACCTTAGTATCCACAATATCAGATCATCAAGGCAAGCTGTTGGATATTCCTCTTTGCAAGCCTCAGGAATCGTTAGTTTACAAAATGTTGAAATTTCGTCTTGTGAAGCCCCAGAAATGGATGCGATGTACATAAATGCAGTCAATGAATGCGATATTTTAATAGATGGCTTGGAGGTTCATAATAACAGGAGTACGATATCAGGCGATTTCGGCTTTAACTCTATGTTTCAGATCTCACCCTACAGCCTATACGGCACCCGCCTGCGCATTGAGATAAAAAACTCCGCATTCTACGATAACTATCAGGGCACCACCAGAACCATGGCTATGGCGAGATCACTGAATGACACGCTGTTTATCTCCAATTGCACTTTTGCCGGCAATAGCGGAGGCAGCGCCGCCTTGGCGGTGCAGGGGACTAATGTGCTGACCAACAACGTCTTTTACAATCCGGCTATGACTACGCAGGTCCTGATTCCAGATCACATATCATCCGGGATCTACAGCCCCACCACCTTGATCAACAACAACATCCTGGGAGGCTCAGCCGGGGTCTATAGTGCCACGTCTCAGAACCCCGTTTACTGGGGGGCTGGTAACACGGATTATGATCCTCTATTTGTGGGTGAGGGCAATCGTCCCTATACCCTGAGTCCGGTTTCACCGCTGATAGATACCGGCTGGCAGGCGGCATCCGGGGTGATAGATAACAGCGTGGATGCAGCCGGCAATGAACGCTATTGGGATGGAGATGGGGATGGCGTCACGGTGATCGACGTGGGAGCCTATGAATATCAACCGATCTATTCACCGATCAATCTCGCAGCAGAGCTCAGCAATCAGCAGATCAATCTATCCTGGCAAATGCCGTTAATGGATAGGGGACTATCGGGCTTTCGCATCTATCGCAATGATGCAGCTTATGCCGAGATATCCGATCCCTCCGCCGCTCAATTTCGGGATTATAGTGCTGTAAATGATACCCTGACTTACTACGTGGTAGCCTTTTATGGCAATGTGGAATCCGCCGCTTCAAATACGGTGACGGTGATCATCGATAATGTGGCAAATGAGGATGATCTGGCGGTGCCGATATCCAGCAGCATCTCTGTGGCTCCAAATCCTTTCCGGGATATAGCCGTGATCAGCTATGAGATTCCGAAGCAAAGCGAGGTGGAACTGAAGGTCTATAATATCAGAGGACAATTGGTGAGAAGGCTTTTTGCGGGCAATCAAGCCAAAGGAGAGCAAGTTTTGGCCTGGGACGGCTGTAATGATGATGCGCGTTACCTGCCGGCGGGAGTTTATCTGCTGCGGATTACCGTGGATGGTGACGCCGGGAAACCGCTGCGGATGCTCAAGCTGTAAGTAAGGCATATTATTCCTCCGCTCTAAGTCCCGGCGGAACGTATATATTAGATAGCAAAACGATTTACATGAAAGCTCGCCAGGGGTGGGGAACTCCGATTCCACACAGCGAATGCAGTTTGCTTTCGCTACATATCTCCCTTCGCAGCTCAGCCGAATAGGAGTTCGGCATCACAGGTAGCTCGGCCGAATCGGAGTTCGGCATCCCAGGTAGCTCAGTTGAATCAGGCTTTCACTCACGGTGGTGAAAGTTGTTTCATGTGAGTTCAGTTAGCGTGCCCTGCCTGGATCATAATCAAGCTTTCGTGAAAAATGGGGGAAAGTCAATTTTCTTTTCAGGCATCCCCCCATTTTTTCTCTGCCTCCTTACTCTTCCATTATTACTCTGAAATGATGTTCGCTATTAACAGGCAAAGAGGTCTCTTATTGCCACGCATGCTGTAATTTTGCTGTCGATGCATGTAGCGTATAAAATAATGTAAAAATATTCTGTAAATAGAAGATATATCTTGACAGATAAAGAACCTCCCAGAGTATGGGATAACTATATACACACCAGGAGGTTCCGTAATGAGACAAACGCACGAAACAAAAACAGCTCAAGCATTAATTCTGAAAATGATCGACAATTTCCTCAAGAACTATTTTGAAGAAGTGTCTCTTCCTGTCCAGAAGTTTATCCGACAAATGCTATTTGGCATCATCAAAAGCCGCTCTGTCATAGTGCAGAGAATTGCCGTTTCCTTATGTGAAAAAATCAGCTTAAAGAAGTGCTGTGATCGCTTATACCGAAATCTATCAAAGTGTTCTGTGTTACATGAGCTTCTGATGGACGCTCAAATCAAAGCGGTATCCGCTATCATCAAACCTGATACCGGCATAATGATTGATCTCTCAGATATTAACAAGCCAGGTGCCACCAAAATGCAGGGCTTGGATTATGTCTGGGATGGAAGTAAATCTACTAAAGGCTTAGGATACTTTACCTTACAAGCTAGCGTATGCCACTACACAAATCCTAGGAATATCAAGCTTCTATATTCTGATATTTTCAGTCTGGAAATGGAATCCATATCCGAAAATACAAAGATTTTAGATTTGATTCATGCGGTGATAGTTAACACTAACAATGATGGTATCTTCATTATGGACAGGGGTATGGACCGTGGGATCATCCTCAAAGACTTGATTGATAATGATGTGTCATTCATTATCAGAGGAAACACAAGACACTTAGAATATCAAGGCAAGAGCATGTCATACAAGAGTATTGCTGATAAGATGCATTTGAATCACACGGTAAAGTTAAAGAAAAGGGCTTTTGCGGTAGGGGTAGTCCCGGTTAAGTTCATAATGCCTAATGATGAGACGGACAAAAACCAAAGAAAGCAGAAGTCCGATTTGTTTCTTGTAGTAGGGCTAGAGCCTGGCCACAGCTATGTTTATTATCTGTGCAGATTTCGCAATAAGTATTCACCTATGGAGATGGCCTCATTAGTGGTAAGATATTATGGGTTAAGATGGAGCATTGAAGAAGTTCACCGCCAAGTAAAGAGTGATTTGAACTGGGAAAAAATCCAATTGCTTAACTACTGGTCATTAAAGAACATGAATGCTTTGTTATGGGTTTCTGCATCATTCATTTACAATGAGGTTGGTGAGGCCACGGAGTACCTGATCAAGGCATTCTCACACCGGCTAATTTACAGAAATGCCCATAAAGAAAAAGGAAAGCTAATGATGTACAGGCTTACCTCCTTAATCAGCGATTTGTTCAGCAGTATTGATCCGAGGAGGTTTCTGAGAAAAAGAAAAGAGAATCCAGCACCAAAACGCAAGGAAGATCTGCAATTATGCTTGGATTTCTGAGCTTTGAAAAAAATGGGGGGATGCCTGCAAATTCTGTCGCATCCTTATACATCCCTATTTATCAACATACAGGGCAGTTCGTTCCATGCTCCATAACGATATATCCAATATGAGCACAAGGAGAAAGTATGACTGATGCATCACTCCACCTTTACCCTGATCCCTTCAGAATGCGAAGTAAATTCCGGGGCATACATGCACTGGATGCTGGTGATTCCATTGGAAAAATCTCCTTTGTTGAACACGCGCAAGGGATATTCGAAGACGTAGGTTCCTTTGCGCAGATAATCGATAAAGAAGTTTGTCGCGGCATCGCCGGTGGATTCGTAATATCCGAGGCCGTCTTGCCATTTGTAGTGGGAAAGCACATTGATGGGTTCGAATCCCGCGCTGCGCATATCCTTCATGTGGACATACTCCAGATCCCGGTCTGTGCGCAGTTCGATGCGCACGATCACCTTGTCACCGATCTGGAGCTGGGTCTTTGCACTGATTGGATCCAGCACTTTGCCTCTGTCGGTATTGCGCTCCAGAAAGAGCTGTTTCTTCAGGCTCAGCGGTGTCTCGGCTGTGGTGATCTTATCCAGATCTTCAAAATATTGCCAATAGAGTCCGCCCCAGGCGGATACTGGATTGGGATTGCTAACCTGGACATTTGCCATGTTGGGAGTTATCTCACTGCCCGCCCAGGAGGTCTTGAAGTATCCCGTTCCAGCTTCGGGGGTGATTCTGTCCATCTGCATGGGGTCTATTGTGCGCTCACCTATTTCGATCGAGACCAGCTCCTCGGTATTCAGCCACTCGGTTCCGGTGAGCAGCAGAGCATAGCAAGCTTCTGCCGTGGCCTTGGTGGTTTTCCAATTCGTGGTTTGCTTGCGCTTCAGCAGCCAGGTGCGCAGTTCGTCCACCAGTCCGGTGTTTCCGGTGAGCTCGTGAAAGGCTTCGATCATCAAGGCCTGGGTCTCGATGGGTGCCTGATACCAGAACCAACCGTAGCGCATATCGTTCCACCACATGCCCATTTCTTCATCATGCAAAGCGCGCTCGGTAAGAGATGCCATTATCAAAGCCGGTGTCTTTTTGTTCCCGTCCCGATGTCGGGCCAAGGCAATCAAACCCTGTCCATAGATGTCTTTATTCAGACAGTATTTGTCTGCCTGGCCTCGGTAGTAATCCACGGCAATTTGGGTCTTTTCCGGGATGGGGATATCCAGGAAGAATGATCTGGCATAAAGGTAGTGCATCTGCATATAGCCCAGATGGTCCAGCTCAGGATTCTTGAGTTTCATGGTTCTCTGATATTCTTTGAGGATTTCGCTATCGAGAAAGCTAATAGCGGATTTCAGCATTTGCCAGATTTGGGCGTTACCCCGTACGGATTTCACTGCCAAATGATCCAGATGCCCAAATCCTTCCACAATGTATTGGGTGGTCCACCAGGAATCGTAGCCCCCCGAAAACCAGGGCCAGCCTCCGCTCGCACTCTGGTTTTTCTTCAGCCTGGCCACTGCAGAGTCAAATTGATCTGCCATGTTGTTCAGATCAAAGAGCAGCCCGATGCGCTGTTTACTCTGGGTCTCGTTCAGCGCATCCCAAATCCAGGGAGTTTCCTCTATCAGCACCGCTTTCAGCTCTTCATTCTTTTCCAGATTGGAAAGCAAGGCCTGGGATCCCGGGGTATCTCTCCAGGAATCAAAGACTCTTTTGACCCGGGGATTGGCATTGGCAATGTGTGAAGCCAGGGCATTGGCATAAAGACGCGAGAAGATCTGCTCGTTGCAATCATAGGGATATTCCATCAGATACGGCAAAGCCTGAATGGCGTACCAGGCAGGATTGGACGTGTATTCCAGGGTGAGCTTATGATTTGTGAGCGTGGACGACTTTTCGCTATTTAGCAGCTTTTCAAAGACGAAAGACTTGGTGGAATTTCCGCTCACGGGCAGAGGCAGGCTTTCGGTGACCAGCATGCGGTTGGAGAGTATGGGCAGGGTGTTTTCTTCCCCATCGGAGAAATCGCCGGACTTTGCCACCACCCGGTAAGTAACTGCAGAGATTCCGAAGGGGATATCCAGATCCCAGCTCACCACTGCGCTTTCACCTTTTTTTGCACGGAAGGGCTGTTGGGCTTTTGTGATTTTGAACTGAGAGTCTATAGGGTTCATTGTGATGGCGTCAAAGAGAAAGAGCTGGCAGGCTCCGGCATGATCCACATCGTCCAGAGCGCTGATCTTGGTCTGGAAGGTGATTTTATCCCCTTCCCGGAAGAAACGTGGTGCATTCGGCATCACCATCAAGGGCTTCTGAGTGAGGGTACTATGCTCGGTGCTGCCGATCTGGAGGTCTTTGGTCACAGCCAGCGCGCGGAACTTCCACTTGGTCAAGGATTCCGGGACGGTGAAGGCAATGCTCACTTCCCCGTTTTCATCTGTGAGCAATTTGGGATAGAAAAAGGCGGTCTCGGCGAAATTCGTCCGTGGTTGAACTGC
>CAXZAB010000059.1:0-11079 GCA_964293715.1 uncultured bacterium
CTTGATCCTGATCGTGGAAACAGAGATCTGGCCGAATATGCTGTATGCAGCCAGCCAAAACAATATTCCCATAGTCTTTGTCAATGCCCGGCTCTCGGAGAAATCCCTCAAGAATTATCTGAAGATTGGGCCCTTGCTCCGGATGATCGGCAGCTCTATCAAAGCCATTATGGCACAAAGCGCAGAGGATAAGGTACGGTTTGAAAAGCTTTTCAACAATGTGCCGGTATCTTCAGCCGGGAATTTGAAGTTTTGTCTGGAATTACCTCTCTATGATACTGCAAAGCTCAAGGCTGATTTTGGGATTTTGGAAGAAGGATTTGTGCTGACCTGGGGCAGTTCACGTCCCGGGGAAGAGGAGCTTGTTTTGGGGCTATTGCCTGAGCTGAAACAAGGCATCCCAAATCTGAAACTGATCCTGGCTCCCAGACACCCCAAGCGCATCCCGGAAGTAGAGAAATTGCTGGATGGCTTTAGCTATCAAAAGCTCTCTGAACTGGATCCCAAAATGGCTTGGGGCATTCTATTGATCGATACCCTGGGGCAATTGACCAAAGCCTACGCCATCTCTGATCTGGCAATAGTGGGAGGCAGTTTTTATGATTTTGGGGGGCACAATCCTCTGGAGCCTGCCTACTATGCCAAAGCGATCATTATGGGAGAATATCATTCTTCCTGCCAGGATTCGGTGCGGATCTTGCAAGAATCCAGCGCAATTATCATCTCAGACGAAGATAAGTTATTGGAAGATATTTTGGCATTGGCCGGCAACAGTTTACAAAGAGAAGAAATGGGGCGAAAAGCAAAAATAGTCTTGACGGAAAACGCCCATGCGCTAAATGTTCATATAAGAGGTATAAAACAATGTCTGAAATGATTCGTGAAGCCATGTACTACAAAAAACTCGATAATAATCTGCTGCAATGCGAGCTCTGCCCACATTACTGCGTGATTCCGGTGGGGGAGATGGGCAAATGCAGATCCAGAAAGAATATTGCGGGTAAACTTTGGGCGATAAATTATGGCAAAGCTTTGGGTATCTCGGTGGATCCCATCGAGAAAAAGCCGTTTTATCACTTCCGTCCCGGCACCAAGATTCTGTCTCTGGGGCCTAATTCCTGTAATCTCAGCTGCCGCTGGTGTCAGAATTATCAGATTTCACAGTTTGAAAGCCCTACTATCACTCTTTCTTTGGAAGAATTGTATAGCAGGGTTTTGAGACACAATCCCACCACCTTGCAGCTTGCCTTTACCTATACGGAGCCGCTGACCTGGTATGAATACATCCTGGATTTTGCGGTTAAATATCCTGAGGTAAAAATTGCCCTGATCTCCAATGGATTTTTGAATCCAGAACCTTTGGCTCAGCTTTTGCCACATATTGCAGCCATGAATATCGATCTAAAGGGCTTCACGGAAGGTTTTTATAAAGATCAATGTGGTGGAAGTTTAAAACCGATTAAAGATAATATCCGCTCTGTTTTTGAAGCAGGTGTACATCTGGAGCTTACTCTGCTACTGATCCCCGGCCTCAATGACAATGAGGAAGAACTTGATGAGCTCACGGATTTTATCGCTGCGATCAGCCCTGAAATTCCGCTGCATATCTCGGCCTATCATCCCACTTATCTTACCGATTTGCCTGCCACCAAGGTGAAGGATGTTGCCAGAGCCCGTCAGATCGCACAGAAAAAGCTGTCTTTTGTATATGGCGGCAATCTGGCAGTAAATGATTTTCGGGATTGCCTGTGTCCCCAGTGTGGTAAAATGCTGATTCGCAGGTCTCTGTATTCCTCAGATTGCCAAGTGGGTAGCGATAATCTATGTCCGCATTGTGGGAGATTGATCTACGGACTATATGACCACTAATATTTTGAAAAAACTCAGTATCAGTGATGTAATCCTGATCCTGGCTTGCTTGATCATAACATTTCTGTTGTGGCGAAACTACGCTGCCACAGACGATGAAATGCTCTATATATATAAGGAAGACGCCTTGTGGGGAGAATATCCCCTGTCCCAGGATATTGTCATCGAAATTGACCAGCACAATACAGTGCAGATTCAGGATGGTAAGGCGCGTATACTTGCGTCTGACTGTCCGGATAAGCGCTGTGTAAAACAGGGCTTTAATAAAAGTATGCCTATAATCTGTTTGCCCAACCGGCTGGTGCTGGAATTTGAACACCGGGCCAAAGAGCACAGGCTGATCCTGCAATAGAGGAATGATGAAAATCGCTTTATACGCCTCCAGTCATGGTTTTGGCCATGCCGCTCGCATAGCCGCTCTGGCAGATAGTTTCATCCGCTTTGGCATCTATGTGTATCTGTGTACAGACCGTCCCCGCTTTCTCTTTCAGGAGCTGAAGACCCAAGACTATCAATATCGAGAAACCAGTATGGATAGGGGAGTGGTGCATGGCGCCAATCTGGTTACAGATCTCCCTGCCACCAAAACTGCCTTGCTCCGGCTTTTTAGCCAAAGAGAAGAGCTGGTGGCCCGGGAAGTGGAGTTTCTGCGTCGTGAAGAAATTGATCTT
Organism: uncultured bacterium; assembly: GCA_964293715.1. Taxonomy (GTDB): domain Bacteria; phylum Cloacimonadota; class Cloacimonadia; order Cloacimonadales; family Cloacimonadaceae; genus UBA5456. Next base: position 2,541 of record CAXZAB010000059.1, read on the forward strand.
GTGATTGCGGATATTCCCTTCTTTATAGTGGAAGCCTGCGGTTATGCGGATGTTCCGGTCTTTGGAGTTTCAAATTTTGATTGGGCCTTTATTTATGGAGGCATCTTCGCCGCTGATAAAGATATGCAGCCGATAATCAATACCATCTGGAGTCTTTATCGCAGAATGGACAAGTGCTATCTGCTGGATCTAGGTAATACAGATAGCGTACCCGGTTTCAAGGATCCTGAGCAAGGTGGACTGCTGAGCCGGGAAAAGGACGTGGTCAAAGACATTCGCAGTGAATATGACATTTCCGATGATGAGCCCATCCTGCTGATGATGTTTGGCGGAGAAGGAACCATAGACCTGCCTTTAAAAGAGATCTGTAAGGCTTGGGATGGGGTGGTAATGACTCCATATCAAGCTTCAGAGATCGGCAATCTGATCACAGTTTCGCCGGATGAAGATTTCCTCAGTCTGATCTCTACAGCCGATCTGGTGATTTGTAAACCGGGATACAGCACATTCTCGGAGATTCTTTCTCTGGGCAAATCTATGATCTGTGTTCCCCGCAAAAACTATCCTGAAGAAGAAGTGCTCTTAGCTGGAATACAAGATTATCCGCCGGCGGTGATCGTGGAAGATTTTCCGCAGGACATTGAAGAGATCAGAACGCTTTTTGCCCAGGTCCCACAGGGGAATTTTAAGCAGAAAACTTCTATTAGCGAGCTGGCAGGAAAGATGCTTGCCGACTAACTAAAGCTGAAGTATCCTGAAGACAGGCTGATCAGCGTTTGCGATCTGGGCTCAAACAATATGAATTATCTGCTCTATAATAAGAGTAGGGAAGAGCTGATCTACCGAACCTGGTGCAGTACCTATCTGGGAATGGATATAGCAGACGGTGTGCTTCCGGAGCGGAGTCTAAAGCGGGCTTTTCTTGCCCTCACAGATATTCTGGACAGAGACCGTTGGCTGCTTTCAGAAAAGTATCTCATTGCAACTGGAGTGAATAGAATTGCAACTAACGCCTCGGAACTGTTGAATCGCATCAAAAAAGAATATCAGTATAAAACCAAGATCATCAGCGCTAAAACTGAGATGCACTACGCTTGGCAGGCCGCTGTGCCTTGGATGGTAGAGGGGAAGAGCAACCTGGTAATCGATATCGGGGGAGCCAGTACAGAGCTGGCCTGGCTCGGTGTCAAAGAAAGAATTATCGGCATCTCCCTGGATTTTGGTTTGCAAAGCCTGCTGCGGGATGAAGCAGCAGGTAAGTCTGTAATGCCAAAAGTGCATCAGGACTTTGCGGATCTACCGGATCTGCAGAACGTCAATATCATTGCAGTGGGGCTTACAGCCACAGTGCTGGCCAGAGTCTTGAAGAAGATGAATTATCGTGAGATTTTGGACAGCCCAGGGCTTGCGATCTGCCTCAGTGATATTGCCAACTTCAAATCATCTCTTGAAAACGATGACAATAAAAATTATAAGCATATGGTAAACAGCGAGTTTGAGCTTTCCTCAATTCACATGGCGGCACTCGTCATGGAGCAATTACTGGACAGATATGACTGCTGGAATTTTATGGTATGCAACGATGGAATATCTATAGGATATGCAAAGTGGATAAAATGAATGAATTAACTTTTGGGCCAGACAATTTTAAGGTGATTGCCGGTCCTTGCTCGATAGAGGATTATGAGAGCCTTTACGAAACCGCGAAAGACCTCAAAGCGCGGGGAATTAGTATGTTACGCGGAGGTGCATATAAACTGAGAACCTCGGTTCACAGCTTCCGCGGCTTAGGTGATGCTGGAGTAACACACATGGCCAAAGTAGGTAAAGAACTGGGGCTCATCACGGTATCTGAGATTACTCAAACCGATAAGGTGGAATTTATGGCCAGCCATATCGACATCCTGGTGGTGGGGACACGTAATATGAACAACTACCCGCTGCTGGAGCTTTTGGGTAAAATAGATAAACCCGTGATTCTCAAACGCGGAATCGCCTCTACCTATGATGAGTGGTTAGCTGCGGCAGAATACATCATCGAAAGCGGAAACGATCGTGTGATCCTGTGTGAACGCGGGATCCGCACCTTTGAGACTGACACACGCTATACGCTGGATATTTCGGCGATAGCTGTGATGAAGCAAAAAAGCAAGCTTCCCATTATCATCGATCCCTCCCATGCCGCAGGAGACAGGAATCTGGTTCCGTCTTTGGCTTTGGCAGCGATCGCTGCTGGAGCAGATGGATTGATGATCGAATCTCAGATCAATCCCAAGGAAAGCATTTGCGATGCAAATCAAACCGTGAACCCAGACGTGATCAGTATGATACTGAACCTTGCGCCGGAATTGCGTTCGCTTTTAAAGAAGGCAAGTTTTTGAAATACTATATAGAAACCTATGGCTGCCAGATGAATGTGGCGGATAGTGAATTGATCACATCCATCTTGAACGATGCAGGCCATAAACAAGTCCTGGACATTGATATTGCGGATATTCTGCTGTTCAATACCTGTTCGGTGCGCGAGCATGCAGAGCAGCGGGTTTTGGGCAGGATCTCAAACGAACGGCATCGTAAAAAGAGCAGACCCGAGCTGAAAATAGCACTTTTGGGCTGCATGGCACAGAGAATAGGGCAGAGGCTGATCTGTGAAGATCTGGGTATAGATTATGCCGTGGGAGTCGATCAATACAGAGCACTTCCCCACCTTTTAGATCAGAATCAGGGCTACTTGCTGGATTTCAATTATTCTGAAAATTATGAGCATCTGCTGCCAGTCCACCAGGGAGAACATTGTGCTTTTGTAACCATTATGCGGGGCTGTAACAACTTCTGCTCCTACTGTATAGTGCCCTATGTGCGTGGCAGAGAACGCAGCCGTCCTTATGAAGATATCCTGCTGGACGTGCAGGACGCAGTAAAACGCAATATGATGGACGTCACTCTCTTAGGACAGAACGTCAATTCCTATCACTGGAAAGATTTAAGCTTTCCTGCACTACTAAAAAGACTGCAGGAAGATGTACCGGAGCTTTACCGTTTGCGCTTCGTAACCTCACATCCCAAAGACCTATCCGATGAATTGGTACAGGTAATGGGAAATGGTGGTAAATTATGCGAACATATCCATCTGCCTATGCAAAGCGGCAGTAATGAGAGTTTGAGACGCATGAATCGATCATATTCTTATGATCAGTACTTAAACCGCGTAAAAGCGCTCAGAGCAGCCGTACCGAACATTGCTATCACCACAGACCTCATTGCTGGCTTCCCAGGCGAAACCGAGGAGCAATTTGAATTAACTTTATCAGCGATGCGCGAAATCGAGTTTGATTATGCATTTTGCTTCAAATACAGCGAACGTGAAGGAACTGCGGCCGCAACCTACCTGGATCAGCTTCCGGAAGAGATTCGCCTCAGCAGATTACAAACTATGATCGAACTGCAACGGGAAATCACTTTAAAGAAATTTCGCTTGTCGATCGGAAAAGAGGTCGAAGTCTATGTAGAAGGCTTTAGCAAAAAAAGTATGCGCCAGGTATCAGGCAAGACCAGAGATTTTAAGATTGCGGTTTTGGATGGCGATGAATCTGACATTGGAACTTTGGCCAAGGCCAAAGTAATCGATGCCACAGCGGGGACCCTGATCTGTGGCTGACGCACGCACTTGTTGGCATAAGACATGTTATGTAAACTTACGGGTATTCCGGCATCAGCCTCAGGCACAGATACTTGCCTCTACCCTATCTAAACTATTGGAGACTATATGAAAAGCATGACCGGCTTTGGTAAAAGCCATAAAACACAAAGCAATATCGAATGTGACATTGAAATCAAAAGTGTGAACGGGCGCTACCTGGACATGAAAAGTTACTTGCCCCGGGAGCTGAGTTTTTTTGAGCACTCCCTCCGTAAAGAGCTTTCAAAGTACATCAGCCGTGGCACGATCGAGATCAGGGTGAACATAAGTGACCTGCGTGAGCCCAAAGTGCGCTTAAATGAGTCCAAATTACGCAAATACCATGAAATCATCCTTCAGGCCCAAAAAGTGTTGGATATTGAGGGTGATCCTCCTTTGGAGTATATCCTGGGAGAACCGGGTGTGATCCAAAGCGTGAATCAGCTGGACGAAGACCCAGATATGCTTTTAATCCTGCAAGAAACTCTGGATGAAGCTTTGACTAATCTACAGCTCTCTATGTATAAGGAAGCTGAGCAGACCAAGGAAGTCTTGATAGATTCTATGAACCAGATTCTGCCAGCAATTACACGTATTGGAGAACAGATTCTGCTCTTTAAGGAAGAGCTGTTTAAGAATATGATGAAGCGTACCAGTGAGATTGTGCAGACCTACAAGCTGGAGAACATGGAACAGCGCATCGTGCAAGAGATTGCCATATATATAGATAAATACGATATACAGGAAGAGATCACCCGCTTGGAATCACATATAAGCACTTTTCTGGACACTCTGGACAAGCCACAGCAAGAAGATATAGGGAAGACCCTTAATTTCATCAGTCAAGAGATGCAGCGTGAAGCCAATACTCTGGGCTCTAAGTTTTCCAATAGCAATACCTTCCCTGATATCCTGATCATCAAAGAAGAGATTGAAAAATGCCGGGAGATTGTGCAAAATGTCGCCTAAACCCTTGCTTTCCTGGAAATCCTGGCCCTTTGCGGAACGCCCCTTGAGTTCGGTACTCTTGGTCGCCTTCCTCATATTTCTCAATTTCTTCCTCTATAGACTCGCAATAGTGGAATGGAGCATGCCTTTCTTCTTTATCGCAGGTTGGCTCCTGGTAGTGGGCAACCTTCTCCCCTATTTCATTATTACAGAATACGAACTTTATGAGCGAGAAATCCGCATACGTTACATATTTATCAAGACCAAGCGTCCTTGGACAGATTTTGGCTGTTTTTATAAGGACAAACGCGGAGTTATGCTTTCTTCATTTAAGCTGCCCAGAAGACTGGATCCCTTTAGAGGACAGTCTCTGCGCTTTTCCAAAACCAGAGCAGAAGTGCCGGAACTGCTCGAGATCTTAAGAGACAAAATCGGCAAAGAATACTAAAGGAATTACATGAGTAACAAAGATATAGATGATAAGATACTAAGTATATTATCTGGTACATACCCCAAAGGCCTCACCTACAGTGAGATCTGCGCACAAACAGGTGCAACCAAGAAGACAAAATCACAAGTGAGCAAGGGCCTGGCAGCGATGCTGCAGAATGGAGTCCTGATCAAAGAAAGAAAGCGTTATATACTCAGCAAGCCTCCTCAAAAACAAGAACCTGAGGCTCCCGCCAAAGAAAAACAGCAACAGCAACAGAGCTCTGCTCTTATCGAAGGTACATTTGATGCCACCTCTTTGGCTCGCGACCGCTCTTTTGCCTTCGTACGCGCTACCGAACATGATTATTTTATAGATAGTGAGGACACCTTGAACGCCTATCACAACGATAAGGTACTCCTGGAAGCACACAAAAGCAGCCGGCGTGGCGAAAGCGGAGTGGTGAGACGCATCCTGGAGAGGGCCAATGAAATGATCCCGGGCAGCATCTCCAAAGTTCAAAATCGCTGGATATTTGTAGCCTCCAATCCCAAAATACACACCTGGTTTGAGATCAGCGATCTTGGCGAAGCTAAATCGGGACAAAAGGTTATACTCACAGTCACGAATTGGGGCAATCCCCTGGATAACAAAATGCCGGTTGGTAAGATCACCGAGATCTTGGGCGAATCAGGCGATCCCCAGGTGGAACTCCTGGCGGTGATCCGTGAATATCAGCTGCCGCTGGAATTTCCGGAAGATGTGATAGAAGAAGCATCCCACTTGCCCCAGACGCCTCAGAAGGAGGAGATTGCCAAACGCCGCGATCTTAGAGACATCTTTACCTTTACGATCGATCCCGCTTCAGCCAAGGATTTTGATGATGCCATCTCCATTCAGAAGCTTGAGAACGGCCATAGACTTTGGATTCACATAGCAGACGTAGCGCACTATCTGCCAATAGGTAGTGCAGGCTTTACAGAAGCTGCCAAACGTGGTAACAGCTTCTATTTTCCTAAGAAAGTAATCCCCATGATTCCAGAGCGGCTCTCCAATCTCATCTGCAGTCTCAGACCTGGTGAAGACAAACTTTGCATGAGCGTCGAGACCGATTTTGACGAAAACGGTAAGGTGCTGAAACAGAGAATGTATGAAAGCGTGATCTCTTCAGATGCCCGCCTCGCCTATGAAGATGTGGATAATCTTTATGCCGGCAAAAAGACCGAGCTCTCCCCCACGCTCATAGAAGCCTTGCAGGAAGGCCGGAAGCTCTCTGCCAAGCTGACCAAGATCGCCAAAGATCAGGGTTATATCTTCTTTGATTTACCCGATATCGAGTATGAGTATGATGAAGATGGCTTTGTGCATCGTCTCAGCCTGGCTGAAGAGACTGAAAGCCATAAACTGATCGAAAACTTTATGCTTGTAGCTAATAAATATGTAGCGACAGAGCTTACCAAACGCGCACCGTTTACGATCTACCGTATCCATGAAGATCCTGACACTCAGAAGCTTGACCGTATGGCCACTGTGCTTAGTTTCTATGGAATATCCTATGTAGAAAAGGAAAACCTGAACAAAAGCATCCAAAACCTCTTGTACGCACTGCCCAATAAGGATTATCACAGAGTCTTTGACCGCATCATTCTCAGAAGTATGAAGAAAGCGAAGTATACCACCGAGCACATTCGCCATTTTGGCCTGTCTTTGGAGGATTACACGCACTTCACCAGCCCTATTCGCCGGCTTTGTGATCTCACTGTGCATCATCTTTGTAAGCGCTACATTACAAAAACCAGCCAAGAGAACTTTAATGAAGAACAGATTAAGCATTGGGCCAGCGTAGCTTCGGAGCAGGAGCTTCAGGCTGATCAATCCGAAAGAGATATCGAGCGCGTATATGCCGCTACCTTTATGAAAGATCATATAGGTGAGGAATTTACGGCTTTGCTGGTCTCCACTAATAGCTCCTCAGCTTTCCTGCGTTTGAATGAAATGCCCGTGACGGCTGTGCTGAGAAAAGATCAATTTGGCAAAGGGAATTGGGAATACCACGACCGCGAAATGCGTTTTGTGAATCCTCGCAATAACAAGTCCTTTGAGCTTTTGGACAGCCTGAAGGTAAGGATTATGGAGGTGAGCGACGATGTGTACCTGGAGCTTACCGATGCCCCTGATGCCCACACACATTACCACAAGATCAAAAAACCGGTTGCAGCAAGCCAAAAAAGCCGTAAAAAAGGGAAAAGGGTTGACGTAAGACCCACACGCAAAAAAGGTGGTAAGAATCCAAGAAAGAAAAACAGGAAGAAAAGATAATGAAACAACCGATCGGGATATTTGATTCCGGAGTGGGTGGACTTACGGTCTTTAGAGCGATACGCCAGGCTTTCCCCCATCAGGATTTGATCTATTTTGGGGATACTGCCAGGGTACCGTATGGACCAAAATCTCCCAGTACGATCATCGAATACTCTGTGCAAAATGCCAGATTCCTTTTGCAACAAGGGATCAAGACCCTGATCGTGGCCTGCAATACCTCTTCCTCCGTGGCTATTCCTCATCTGAGGAAGCTCAGCAAGATTCCTATAGTGGGAGTGATAGATCCCGGCAGTGAAATAGCCGTGAGATCCTCTGAGAGCAAACGGATAGGGGTGATCGGAACCGAAGGAACCATCCGCAGTAAGGCCTATAGCAAGGCGATCAAACGCCTTGAGCCCGCTGCGAAAGTGTTTTCCCTGGCCTGTCCCCTCTTCGTTCCCATCGTGGAAGAAGGCTGGCAGGATCATCCAATCGCCTTCAAGATCGTACAGGAATACTTAAAGCCAATGAAAGAGAATGAGATAGATACTCTGGTGTTGGGCTGCACTCATTATCCCCTGCTTTCCCACATGATCCAGGAATACTTGGGTGAAGAGGTAAAACTGGTGGACAGCGCCAATGCCATCAGCGAATACTTGACGAGCCTTTTGCCTATAGAGCAAGATGGCAAGCTCGGCGAAGACAGTTTTTTTGTAAGTGACAACGAAGATAAGTTTGCCGATATCGCCAGCAGAATTCTCGGTTCGCAGCTGAAAGCCCTGAAACGGGTACGGCTGTTTGAGAGCTGGTTCGTAGATTAGAAATAAAGACCCAGTAAAGTTTAAACCAAAGCAAAAGCCAGATAGACTTGATGCCTGGCCTGAATAAAATAATTTAATTAAAAAATAGAATAGAGAGGATACCATGAAACCAATTATTTTGACTTCCGCCATTACGGGAGCGGAGACCACCCGTAAAGACCAGCCCAACTTACCTGTGACCCCCCAGGAACAAGCCCGGGAAGCCATAGCCTGTTTTGAAGCAGGAGCCAGGGTAATTCATCTTCATGTGCGTGAAGATGATGGCTCTCCCAGCCAAAGACTGGAGCGTTTTGAAGAGTCTATCGCCGCCATCCGTGCAGCCGTACCGGAAATGATCATCCAAATCAGCACCGGTGGTGC
>CAXZAB010000060.1:0-10973 GCA_964293715.1 uncultured bacterium
GGCGGATGTATTCGGCCAAGGTGGTAGAATAGTGTTGGCGGATTTTTATCGCAGCGTCATCCCATTGGATGCGGTTTACTTCTTGCATGCCATCGATGCCCATCTTTGTGCTCTTTTCTGGATTCTCGATGAGATGATTGATGGTCTCCACCCAGAGGTCCACGTTCCAAAAGTCTATCTTGAAGGCATGATTCACTACTTCCGACACTCCGGATTGCTTGGAGATGATGGAGGTAATGCCATAGGCCATTGCCTCCAGGGGGCTGATACCAAAAGGTTCTGAGACCGAGGGTAAGACGTAGATATCAGAAGCTCTGAGTATTCTCTCCACCTGTTTACGATTCAGGAATCCGGTGAAGAGGAAGCGGTTCTTTAGCTTAAATGAGGCAGAATTGCGCAGGAGTTTTCTACTCATATCACCCGTTCCCGCCATGATAAATCTGGCGTCTGGATGCGATTCGAGCACCTTTTGCGCCATCTCCAGAAAATAATCCGGACCTTTTTGCAGGGTGATACGTCCTAAAAAGAGAATCACCGGTCCTTTGAAAATTCTGTCTTTCGTGAAGACAGCGTCTTCCGGCACTGTAAAGGCATTGTGAACAATGCGGATCTTGGCGGTATCAATGCGGTAACGGCTCATAATCATCTGAGCAGTGTACTTGGATACGGCTATCACTCTGTCTGCGTAGGTCATTCCGGCATGCTCAATCTTGTGAACCCGTTCATCTCCGGGGCCTCCGGCGCGGTCAAATTCTGTGGCATGGATATGCACCACCAGCGGTTTCTTGCTGATCTTCCGGGCCAGCATCCCGGCGGGGTAAGTAAGCCAGTCATGCGCGTGAATGAGGTCATATTCCAGTAGTTTGGCGATCCTCTCCGCTCTTAAGGTAAATTCCTGAACCTTATGAATGAGATCTTCATCGCCTACCAAGTGGTTGGTCATTTCTTTCCAAACATCTCGTTCTTCTTCTCCCATTCTCTCAGAGAGCCAGTATTCTTTTTTCAAAGAAATAGAATCACGCTGGATATCGGCTAATTGGAAATAGGATTCCGGACTTTCAGAAATGCCGATATATTCCAGACGTTCACTTTCATTGCTAAAGGTGAGTTTCTGGAATTTACTTTGTTTGCCTTTATCAATAAAGACTACTGGCAAAGTATCCACATCACTTACTTCACGCAGAGGGAAATAGATCATTTCGCGAGTGGGCAGAACCAGATCAATTTTTATGCCCAAATTCAAGAGGGCTTTTACCATCCCGTAGCAGGCCATGCCCAAACCACCGGAGATGAGAGGGGGGAATTCCCAGGTAAACATCAGGATCTTCATGATTCTACCCCCAAGGATTCGATAAATGTTTCTATATTATACAATGCCGCTACACTCCAGGCTTGAGCCGGTGCACCTTTGGGAAAATGCGGATTTTCACCATCCCATACTTCGGCTACAGAGGCAATGTGCCCCCGCATAAAGCTGTTTCTGAGGACTCCGATAAATATGCCTAAATCATCTGCCAATTCCTGATCCGTTTTTTGTTTGCTATAGATTTTCAGATACAGGCCGCAGAAAGGTCCCAGCAGCCAAGCCCAGACACTGCCATTGTGATAGCTTAGATCGCGTTCTTTCTGGGTTCCGTAATACTTCTTACGGAATTTGGGGTCTTTGGGGCTGAGCGTGCGTAATCCATAATAGGTATAAAGTTCGCTAAAAGAGCGCTCCCAAACCTGCTTCATAATGCCTTCATCCACCACCGGCCAAGGCAGTGAGAGTGCAATTACAGCATTGGGTCTGATCTCAACTATTGGGTTATCGCCTTCCAAACGGTCTGCCAGGTATTCTCCATTCCAGAATTTACCAAAGGACGCTTTGACCCTGGCCATAGTGCTCAGATATTCCGCTTGGGGCGTAATTTTGCTTTCGGACAAGGCGCCATAGGCCTCACACATTGCTTCATAGCTGGCCAGGGCGTTGTACCAAAGAGCATTGATTTCCACAGGCGCTCCCCATCTGGGAGTAACCGGTTTGCCATCGATGCGCACATCCATCCAGGTGCCGTGAGCAAAATCAGGGTGAAGCTCGATCAAGCCGTCTTCACGAACCTTAAAAAGATGCTCATCCTGGTTCATGATGGATTTTAAAATGTCTTCAGTGAGGTAGATCACCTCTTTCCAGTAGGTTTTGCTCTTCATCTTTTTACCAAGTTTCCAGAGCAGAATAATGTACCACAGCGTAGCATCCACACTATCGTAATTACCCTCTATGCCTGTTTCGGCAAACATATTGGGAATCAAGCCACCCACAATTTGGCGGCTGTAATTCTTCAAGGTTTTCTGGATGAGGTCCAAATGCTTCTCGCCATGCAAGAGCGCATTCAAGACCACTATGGTATCTCTGCCCCAGGCTCCGTAAAAGGGGTATCCGGCCACGATATCATCGTTGGCCACAAAGTCCATCAGGGCAAATTCCAAGATCTTGAGATACTGTTTTCGGTTAAACAGGAAATTGTCGTTGTAATCCAATTTTGAAAGCAGGGCGCCATCAGCATCCAGACCTTTAGGGAAGTCCATAGCTTTGGGCAGCTTCGCGTAGCGGGCTTCGATATTTGCCATCAGTTTCAAGGGACTGGGGATGGCAGCATCGGAAAACAATATAGTATTGGATTCACCGGGAGCCAGATCGAAGGCAATCTGGAAAAAGCTAATCTGATCTCCGATTCCGGCATAACCGCTCATCACTTCCCAAGGGTAGTAAACATTGTAATAAACATAGCGGTTAGCAGTTACTTCTCCCTGCGTCACAGCTCCATAAACTGCGATTTTATTGTCCTGCCGCATGGCAGAAAAAGCATAATAATCCGGCTTATGCTGGATTTCCGTTTCAAATTCAGCAAAATCCAGGCTGACATGTGCATTGATGTCGTGATGCGGGCACAGGGTAAATTTTGGATTAAATACGAAATGCAATTTATGCTGACCCAGATTCGTGTATTTGACCATTATTGAATTGGTGTCTAAATCCATCATCAATTCCTTGAGGATGAGGATCTCATCCTGATGGGGAAGCGCCGAATACAAAAACGCAGGATAAGGACGTAGCCACGGTTTTACCAAATGCAGAAACCCCTCTGGATAAATGCAATTACTATAGTTATTGCTATCCAGATACATGGTCTCTCCGCGCCATTCCACTTTCTCCTCAATCCCCGCAACCAAATGGTTGCGATTGAAGCTCTTGTCACTCGCGATCAAGAGTCCGTGATACTTGCGTTGGTTAATCAGGTTTCCTGTCCCCAACGCGTAAGCTCCCAGCTTATTGGTCAAAATCCATTCATGGTGATGGGTCTCCATGAAGTAGTTATTCATTTAACCCCCTAAAGTCAGTTATAAGGTACTGTGTATATTATTTTGAGTAGCATAGAATCCGTCAAGTTAAATTATGAGCACAAAAATAAGGCGGGATTGTTCCCGCCCTATATTATGACATATTATCAATTAATTACACGATACCTTGATCGCACATAGCTTCAGCAACTTTCAAGAATCCGGCGACATTAGCGCCTTTCACGTAGTTGATATAGTTGCCTTCGGTACCACTGTCAACGCAGGCTTCGTGGATATTCTTCATAATGCCGTGAAGCTTTTCATCCACTTCTTCGGCGCTCCAGCTGAGACGCATGGAGTTCTGGGTCATTTCCAGACCAGAGGTTGATACACCACCGGCGTTTGCGGCTTTGCCAGGAGCAAAGAGGATTTTGGCTTTCAAAAAGACTTCCATTGCTTCAGGTGTGCAAGGCATATTAGCAGCTTCGCATACTAATGGAACTTTATTTGCCATCAGAGCTTTGGCATCATTCACATCGAGTTCGTTTTGAGTAGCAGCAGGAATAGCTATGTCTACTTTCTCTCCCCAAGGGCGTTTGCCAGCATGGAAGACAGAACCGGGGAACTTATCTGCATAGTCTTTCACGCGATCATTATTAGATGCGCGCAGCTCTTTCATGTATTCGATCTTTTCGTCGTTAAGGCCTTTTTCGTCGTAGATATAACCGTCAGGGCCGGAAATAGTGACAACTTTTGCACCAAGTTCAGTTGCTTTTTTAGCAGCGCCCCAAGCTACGTTACCGAAGCCGGAAAGAGCCACTCTCTTACCTTTCATGTCTTGGTTCTGGGTCTTAAGCATTTCCTGAACAAAGTAGATCACGCCAAAACCTGTAGCTTCCGGACGAATCAGGCTGCCACCCCAGGTTCTGCCTTTACCAGTCATTACACCGGTAAATTCATTGGCCAACTTCTTATACATACCAAAGAAGAAACCGATCTCACGTGCGCCCACACCGATATCACCGGCGGGAACGTCAAGATTGGGGCCAATATAGCGATAAAGTTCTGCCATATAAGATTGGCAAAAACGCATTACTTCAGCCTCAGAGCGGCCGCGTGCGTCAAAATCACTGCCACCTTTTCCCCCGCCCATAGGCAAAGTGGAAAGGCTGTTTTTGAAAGTTTGTTCGAATCCTAAAAACTTCAGGATTGAAAGATTCACGCTGGGGTGAAAACGGATTCCGCCTTTGTAGGGGCCGATCGCGCTGTTAAATTGGACGCGATAACCGCGATTTACATGAACTTCGCCTTTATCATCCTGCCAGGGCACGCGGAAAATAATGGTGCGTTCTGGTTCGACGATACGCTCTAAGATGTTGTTCTTTACGAAGCGGGGATTGCTTTCATAAGCATCCCAGACAGTTTCGACTACTTCTTTTACTGCCTGAAGAAATTCCGGTTCGTTCGGATTCTTTGCTGTAACCTTGTCCATGAATTCTTTAAAGGTCATTTGGGTTCCTCCATTGTTTATTTTGTTTTTGCCATGTTTATATATCTCAATAATATGTCAAGCAATTCTTGCCCTATTATCTATTTAAGTCAATCCCCTTGTCAAAGGGCTTTGAGCATCACTCAAATCTTAGGGCATCAATGAGATTGAGATTGGCAGCCTTCTTGGCCGGATACCAACCAAAGAAGATTCCAATAGCCATGGAAAAGCCTGCAGAGAGGATTACTGACCACATTGTGACCACGATATTCCAGTGCATGGTATCACCCAGGATTTTTGCGGCAAAAAGTCCCAGCAAGATGCCTATCAAGCCACCTATGGAGCTGATGGCAACCGCTTCAATGATAAATTGCAGCAGCACATCGCGTTTGCCCGCACCTACAGCCATGCGGATACCAATTTCTTTGATCCGCTCTGTGACAGACACCAGCATGATGTTCATAATCCCGATGCCTCCCACCAATAGTGAAATTCCGGCGATCGATGCCAAAAGAATGGTCATGGTATCGGACACGCTGCTTGCGGTCTCCGCCAGTTCCGTCTGCGAACTCACGACAAATTCTTCGCTGGTAGTGCCTCTGTGTCTGGCCTGCAGAAGATCCATAATATCCTGTTGCACAATATGAATGATATCACGGCTTTGTGCAGAGACCAGAATGCTCATCACCCGCCAGTGGCGTCCCAAAAGCCTTTGAAAGACAGTGGTGTAGGGCGCGATCACGATATCGTCCTGATCTTGACCCATCACACTTTGACCTTTGGCGCTCAGCACTCCCTGTACCGTAAAGGGTATATTTCGGATACGGATGATTTTACCGATAGGATCCACATCTTGAAAGAGATTATCTGCCACGGTTTTGCCGATTACACAGACTTTGGTGGCATTTTCCACATCAGAATGGAAAAAGAGCTCACCCTGGGAAGGATTCATATCCCGAATGAAGAAGAAGTCCGCATTCACTCCCATAACGCTTCCACGCCAGTTGTTTCCTTCATATTTCAATTGACCCCAGCTATTGTAAACCGGTGAAGCATAAAGCACTCCCTCCAGTTGGTCTTGCATAGCTTTCACGTCTTCCACCGTGAGGAGATTTCCCCCGCCCGCAGCCTGACGCACGCTTGATCTGCTGAAATTTGAATTCACCATGATCACGTTTGTGCCCATGGAATTGACCTGCTCTTCCACTATCGTCTTGGCACCCTGGCCGATGGCGAGCATGGTAATCACAGCAGCCACCCCGATAATAATGCCTAACATGGTGAGGAAGGTCCTGGTTTTGTTTCTGGTAAGCGATTTTAGCGCAATTTTAATGATTCCAAGTACAGACATTATTCCTCCTCCTCATCGTCCAGACCAGGCAGGGTCAGCAGATCCTCTTTGGCCAATCTGGGATTGGGATTCACTTTGTCTGAGATAATCCTGCCATCGCGAAAAGTGATATGCCGGTGCGCATATTGAGCGATATCGTGTTCATGAGTTACCAAAATCACGGTTTTGCCCTGCGCATGCAATTCCTGAAACACTGCCATCACCCCAATGCTGGTACGGGTATCGAGATTTCCGGTAGGTTCATCGGCAAGGATGAAGGAAGGATCATTGACTATGGCCCGGGCAATGGCCACTCGCTGTTGCTGTCCTCCTGAAAGTTGATTGGGAAAGTGTTTTGCCCTATCCGCGATACCCACTATCTCAAGAGCTTTCATAGCTCTTTCATGGCGTTGGTGTCCTGTACAATTACGAGCGTATAAAAGCGGTAGTTCCGCATTTTCCAAGGCAGTGGTCCTGGGCAAAAGGTAAAAGTTTTGAAAGACATAGCCTATCTTTTGATTACGAATGGCGGTAAGCTCCGCGTCGTTCATCTCATGCACAGGGACATCATCCAGCACATAGCTGCCGGAAGTAGGCTTGTCCAAGCAACCCAGCAGATTCATAAAAGTAGTCTTTCCGCTGCCACTGGCTCCCATGATGGCGATGAAATTCCCGCGTTTTACTTTCAGGTCCACATGCCTCAGCGCATGCACTTGAATATCACCCATCTCGTAGGTTTTAGTAAGGCCTTTGGTTTCCAGGAGATAGTCTGTCATTGCATACGTCTCATGGGCATGGCCGCATTTGCGTTGGCTTGTTTGGGATCATTGTAGATCACACCCGTCACTAAAACATCTTTTTCAGAGACCCCATCGATGAGTTCCACAAAAGCGCCGTCAGACACACCGGTTCTTACGGCCACAGGGCTGGGGACGTTGTTTCTCAAAACCCATACCACAGCTATGCGAGAGCTGGGATCACCGTTCCTACCGCGTCCAGGTTTGGGCTTTTGGCCTTCCTCTTCAGGCTGGCTTTTGCCAGTAGGAGGCTTTGCCATCATTTCCTGCATGGCCGTGCGTCCGGCATTAAGCAGCTCATCATCCCATTTCAATCCAAAAAGCTCCCAGATTTCTTTGCTGGGTCTGAATCTGGTGGCAGTTTCGGGCAAGCGGGGCACGTCTTGTTTGGCTCTGATGATAAAGGTCACATTGGTGGTCATACCGGGCAGCAGCTTACGCTCGGGATTGGCGGCATCGATGATCACGCTGTAGGTCACCACATTGGATTCGGTGGTGGGATTCAGCCTGATCTGTTTCACCGTGCCCATAAAGCTTTCGCGTGGATAAGCATCCACGTTGAATTCCACTGGTAAGCCAAGCTGGATTTTACCGATATCAGCCTCGTCCACTTTTGCAGTAATCTGCATGCTTTCAAGGTTGTTGGCGATGATAAAAAGGGTGGGAGAATTGAGGCTGGCCGCCACGGTCTGCCCTTCATCCACGTCACGGGATACTATTACCCCATTGATGGGGCTGGTGATATGAGCATTGGCGAGATTCTTTTCCGCACGTTGCAGGCTCAACTGAGCGTTAGCCACATTTTGCTGTGCAGTTTCATATTTGAATCTGGCTTTGGTGACCTCGTAGGCAGGGCTCATATCCTGTTCATTAAGCTCAGTCAAGAGATCAAAGTCCAGTTTGGCTTCTTGCATGGAAGTTACCGTTTTCGCCAAATCCCCACGGGAAGCATCCAGGGAAGTTCTTAAGATTTCGGTATCGAGTTTGGCCAAAAGATCGCCTTTCTTCACAGTGTCGTTGAAATCTTTATAAAGACGTTCAATTTTTCCGCTGACTTCTGTGCCCACGTTTACCAATACATAAGGATTGAGAGAGCCGGTGGCGGTCACGACCTCGCGTACTGAACCGTTAGAGAGATTATCCGTGCGCCAGCTGGGGGCAGATTTAGATTTTCTGTATTTATTGAAAGCGATGACTGCGATAATAAGCACAGCCGCGATGATGATGTATTTGATGTATTTTTTCATGTTTTACCATTTACCTAATATTTGGTTTGAGAGTAGGTGGTTCAAGGCCTCTTGTCTTTGAATTATTTCGTAGCGGTTAGCATTGTATTCAATATCGGCATCGATGTAGTTTGTGCGGGTCCTATCCAGCTCCAAAAGTTGAATCATCCCCAAACGGTAGCGTTCCTGAGCGATGCGGATTTGCTCTGTAACCTGCTGCAGCCGCTCTGTGTAGAGCTCATCCAAACGCAAAAGATATTGCAGCTCGTTTCGGATGCTGTCATACTCGCGTTCACTTTGTTCGGCCTTATCGTCAAAATTGAGTTGAGACATTTGCTTATTTATCTTATAGCGCAGGCCCGATTCGCGGTTCGTGAAGATATTCCACAGTGAATAAGAAAAGTTCAGATTCAGGCTGTGTACGGTATTGTATCTGTCAAAGTCAAAATCATCTCCACTCACTCTACGCGCAAAGCCATAGCCGAGCGATATTTTGGGGAATTTATCCAAAAAGTTCTGGGTCAAAAAGATGTCATTGCGGTCCAGCTCTCGTTGCAAGATTTTGAGATCCAGCATATTCTTCGTGTCAAAGACCGGGATCGCCTTTTCGCTATCCACTTCCAGTTCGGCCAGCGGATAGCCCATATCATCCATCTGCACCAGGGCAAAAAGCTGCATGCGGGCATTCTCGATGGTATTCTCCAGTTGAATAAGACTGATCTGGGAATTCATCACTGCAATTTCATTTTGCTTCACATCAAAAGGAACGGTTTTACCCAAACGCAGCATCACCTTGCTTTGTTCCCAGACTCTGTTTTGGATATCCAGGTTTTCTTCCAGAGAGCTCTTTTTCTTGGTGGCGGAAAGGGCTTTGATGTAGGCCAGAAAAACTTGGTAGGCATAAGCACTGTAGCCCAGCTCCAGTTTCAGATCTGCATTTTCCCTGTCCAGTTTGGAAAAGCGGTAATTAAAATAGGGTTGATCATTCAAGCTGATATTCTTTCTAATCTCAAAACCGGCAGAGCTGGTCAGATCACTTTCTGAAGCAGCAGGATTCATATTCGGATTTGTGCCGGAAGGATCCAGATCCTGAGTAATGCCGGCAGTGAGATTCGCCTCCGGCATGAGATTCCATTTCGCACTGCGAAAAGCGCTGTGTCCGCTTTCATTGGAAAGCTCTTCCTTTTGAATCTGGTAGCTGTGCTCGATACCATGTTCAATCAATTGGTCCAAAGTGTACGTGCTTGCCGCCAGCAAGACCGGCAGCAGCATAAGGAGTATCAGATAGTTTTTCATATTTCCTCATTCAAGCTTTTATTTATCATTCTTTTTATATTATACACGTCAAGAGCGGTTTCCCTGCAAGAATATTACCTGTTTCCCAAGTATTCTCTCTTTAGGTGCAAGAAAAGTGGGCATGGCAAATCAGGCAAGGAAAATCCTTGCCAAAATTTTGAGTTAATAAATAATGGCTTTTATACTAAAAATCAGACTCAAATTAAACTTAAGAAGGAGCTAAACATGCAAATCACCAATACTATACTAATGGTTCGTCCCGCTGCATTTCGGATGAACGAACAAACCAGTGTCAACAACTATTTTCAGGAAGAATTAGATCTTCAGGAAACACAAATAAATGATCAGGCGAAAGCTGAATTTGATGCTTTTGTAGATAAACTCCGCAAAGTAGGCGTAGAAGTACTGGTATATCAGGACAAAAAAGAACACGATACCCCGGATTCGATCTTCCCCAACAACTGGGTGAGCTTCCATCAATCCGGCAACATTGCCTTGTACCCTATGTTTGCAGAAAACAGACGCAGAGAACGCAACGAAGAAGTGCTGCAAGTGGTAGAATCAGCAGGCTACAAGATTAAGCATAGAATAGATTATACCAAAGCGGAAAACGATGGCCAGTTCCTGGAAGGGACAGGCAGTCTCATTCTGGATCGGGTAAACAGAAAAGCATATTGCGCACTGTCTGCCAGAGCCGATGAAGAGCTGCTGATCAAGTTTGGCAAAGATTTTGATTATACCCCCGTTATTTTTCACGCCTATCAAACCGTTAATGAAAAACGTGCGGTGATCTATCACACTAATGTCTTGATGGCCTTAGGAGATACGTTTTGCGTGATCTGCCTGGATACCATCGATGATGCCAAAGAGAGAGAGATGGTAGTTAGTCAATTAAAAGAAGACAATATAGAGATCATTGAAATTACCGAAGAGCAGATGCATCAGTTTGCCGGCAATATGTTGCAGGTAGTAGGAAAAGATAATAAGACCTACTTAGTGATGAGTACAGCTGCCAGAGCCAGCTTGACCCCTGCACAAGTGGAAACAATAGAGAAACATTCCAATATTTTAAGTAGTGACCTCAAGACTATTGAAACTTTGGGTGGTGGCAGTGCCAGATGTATGATGGCAGAAGTCTTTTTACCAAAAGAATAATCTGAACCTATAAACGATACAAAAGAGGTCTTCGATTTGCGAGGACCTCTTTTCATTTGTAATCCCCGAACCTTGCTCTTTGCCTGAATTTGGCTTCAATATGCTTTTGACTCGAGCTGACTTAGGATTCCTGAGTCAACTCGAGTCGAAAGCATATTAAAAGCAAATTGATGGCATCGGCTTGAATGCTGTAACGATCGCCACTACGCTAAAACCATAAAACCCTTAAACGTGAAAACTCTAATCCTTGGCAGGATGAATGGCGCCCACCGGGCAGCCTCTGAACTTTTTGGGGTCCAACCCAGCACAGATACCGCAGTCTGTGCATTTTTCGGGGTCGATAAAGGCTTTCCCATCTA
>CAXZAB010000061.1:0-10924 GCA_964293715.1 uncultured bacterium
TCACGATAGACTTTTGCTTTGGCATCTTCCAGAGTATCCGCCATATTCATCACGGTCATCACTCTGCCACCCCAGCTGATCAATCCACGTTTGCCGCGCTTGACTCCGGAAAAGAACACTTTTGAATCGATCGGGGGAATATGAATTGTGATTCCTTTTTTGTAAGCGGCTGGATAGCCTGGCGCAGCCAATATCACTGCCACCGCAGTCTTCTCTGCCCATTTTAGCTGCAGCTCTTTCATTCTGCCATCTGTAATTGCCAGGCAAAGCTCCATAAAGTCAGTTTTGAGCAGAGGCAATAAGGCCTGGGTCTCAGGATCGCCAAAGCGACAATTGAATTCCACCACTTTTGGCCCCTCGTGCGTAATCATCAGCCCCAGATACAATATTCCTTCATAGGGGCAGCCAAGCTCTTTCATAGCCTCCAGGACAGGTGTGAGGATGCTATCTTCGATCTCTTGGCGATATTTTTCCGCTTCGGGAACCGGGCATATAGCGCCCATTCCGCCGGTATTGGGTCCCTTGTCTTGATCATAAAGTTGCTTATGATCCTGGGCAAAAAGACTGGTCTGAAAAGCATCCTTACCGCAAAAAGCAAAAAGTGATACTTCCCATCCCTGCAAAAATTCTTCGGCCAATATTCCGCTCTTGCCTGCGCTTTGTCTAAATAAACTGGCGCAGGCCTGAATGGCCTCGGGCTCATTTGAACAGATTATTACTCCTTTCCCTGCGGCCAACCCATCAGCTTTGAGTACGATGGGATAGCTGCATTTTGCCAAGACTTCCTTGGCTTCGGATTCATCCCGCATCAGGCTATAACCAGCCGTGGGGATTTGATTTTCGAGCATTAGTTTTTTTGCGAAAACTTTCGAAGTTTCCAGTCTGGCAGCGTTTTTTGATGGTGCCAGTACTCTGATCCCCTCAGCTCTGAGCAGATCAGAAAGTCCGTCTTTGATCGGCTGTTCCGGTCCGATAAAGACCATATCCACTGCTTCGTCATGACAAAATTGAACAATTTTATCCTGCCCAGCCAGGGGCAGACAGCGAAAATCCTTAGCGATACCGGCATTGCCGGGGCTTATGATGATTTCACTGGTTTGGGAGCTGCGGCTAAACGCGTCCGCTATCGCGTGTTCACGTCCGCCACTTCCTATTATTAGTGCTTTCAAATGTCTTTATCCTGTAATAAATTGATCAGCAAAATTATGCCCGCTTCCGCTGCCTTATGTCTCACGCTTTCACGATCACCACGCAGATGCATTTTTACATGCTTGTATTTATCAAACAAGGCGAACGCAAAATGTACAGTTCCCACCGGTTTTTCTTCGCTGCCACCATCGGGGCCGGCGATACCTGTAACCGCTATTGCCACATCACTCTTGAATACTTTTTGTACTCCCTGGGCCATAGCCAGCGCTGTTTCCGGGCTCACTGCACCATGAGCGTCGATGGTATCCACAAAAAGCAGATCCTCTTTGATCCGGTTTGCATAACTCACCACGCCACCCAGTAATACTTCTGAAGCTCCGGGTACAGAAGCTATATAAGCTTGTAAAAGTCCAGCCGTGCAAGATTCTGCCACTGCCAGTTTGAGCTGCTTTGCCCGCAGCAAATTCAGTAATACACTGGCAGGAGTGTCACCGTCTGTACCCCAGATTTTGCCGACAATCTTAGCTGAGATCAGCGCTTCAGCTTTGTCTCTGGAGGCAGAATCAGTTCCGGCTATTTTCAGATCCAATCTTCCGGTCTGAGGCAGCCAGGCTAAGTTAACACCGCTCGGCAGCTCCTTCTCCGAGATTATCTCTGCCAAGGCAGATTCCGATACTCCAAAGCAGTGTAAAGTTTTCTGGATGATTGCTTTGGCCTCAGGATATGCATCTTTTAGAATACCGCGGATGTGGACATCAAAATTGTGCTTCATCTCCACCGGAACGCCCTGCAGGGCAAAAAAATGCTTGTTCCCTTCCCGATAGTACAAGGATGGGGCCGTACCGCGTTGATTGTCAAGAGCCGTAAAACCTTCTGGGACCATGGCTTGGGTACGGTTTATCTCGGGAATTCTTATGTTCAGAGGAGCATACCTTTGCTTTATTTTCGCCCAGATCGCTTCATCAAAAATCAGCTCTTTCCCAAAATATGCCGCGAAGGCAACTTTGCTGATGTCATCTTCGGTGGGGCCCAGGCCTCCGGTGCTGAACACGACGTCATAGCGCGTCCAAAAATGATCCAAAGCCTCGGTGATAGCCTCTGTTTCATCTTTAATGGTGATGGCTTCACTTACTTCAAAACCCATCAAGGACAGCTGATATCCCATCCAGGAAAGATTCGTATTCACCGTCTTACCCAAGAGGATTTCATTGCCGATACTGATGATGGCGCAGCGTATATTCATATTTAATAAGACTTTGCAAAGATCACGCGCTGCTTGGAGGGCTGGCCGCAAAAGATGCATTTGCCATCTTCCTGTTTTTCGTCAAAAGGAATGCAGCGAATTGTGACTTTGAGATCGGTTTTTATCTGCTCTTCACAGTCTGTCCCCCCGCACCAATGAGCCAGGGCAAAACCGCCATGAATCTCCGGTTGATCTTGATTCTGGGGGGTGAAATAGCGGTAAAATTCGTCTTTCTCATCAATGTTTATAGTATTGGCCTGTCGAAATTCCAAGGCTCTATTATAATAGCCATCTTGCATTTCTTTCAGATTCTTCAGCACATAGGCTTTCAGTTCAGCTATTGGAACGCTCTGTTTGTCTCTGGGCTCCTGATCTCTTCTGGCCACCATTACAGCTTCAGAAGCAATGTCACGGGGACCGATTTCTATCCTGAGAGGTATGCCCTTTTTGATCCAGTACCAATTGCGCTCACCGCCGGTCAAATCTCTATCATCCAGCTCGGTATAGATGCGCATATCTTCAAAATATTCTTTCCTAAAGAGAGCCTCGACTTTCTTACAATAGACCAGCACCTCTGCTTTCTCATCTTCATTGCGATAGATGGGAATCAAGACTATATGGGAAGGGGCAATCTTGGGAGGCAAAACCAGGCCATTATCATCGCTATGCGCCATGATCAGAGCCCCGATTAAGCGGGTAGATACTCCCCAGGACGTGGTCCAGGCATATTCCAGCTCGCCTTCCCGGCTTTGAAATTTGATCTCGGAAGCTTTGGCAAAATTTTGTCCCAAAAAATGCGATGTACCGGATTGCAAAGCCTTCTTATCCTGCATCATAGCTTCGATGCTATAGGTATTCACCGCTCCGGGGAACTTCTCCCCTTCGGTCTTTTCCCCTTTGATCACGGGGATTGCCAAATACTCAGCCGCAAAATCTGCATATACGTCCAGCATTTTACGGGTCTCCAGCATGGCGTCATCACGGCTTTCATGCACTGTGTGCCCTTCCTGCCAGAGAAATTCTGTGGTTCTCAGGAAGAGCCGGGTGCGCATTTCCCAGCGCACGATATTGGCCCATTGATTGATCAAAAGTGGCAGATCACGATAAGAATTTACCCATCTGGCAAAGGAAGAACCGATGATGGTTTCACTGGTGGGGCGCACGATGAGAGGCTCGGCAAGTTCTCCGGCCGCTTTCAGCCCCCCATGTCCATCATCCTCCGGACGCGAGTGTGTCACCACCGCACATTCTTTGGCAAAGCCTTCCACATGCTCAGCCTCTTTCTCAAAAAAGCTTTTGGGGATAAAGATGGGGAAATAGGCATTGCGATGCCCTGTGTCCCGAAACATCTGGTCCAGCGCTCTTTTGATATTCTCCCAGATCGCGTAACCCCAGGGTTTTATTACCATGCATCCGCGCACGTCGCTATTTTCAGCCAGGTCAGCTGCTTTGATCACTTGTTGGTACCACTCCGCATAATTTTGTTCGCGGGTGGGCTCTATTGCAGTCCTTATCTTTTTACTCATCAATTCTCCATGCATTTTTGGTGTGCGTTCCAATCTTAAGCAAGGGCAAATTCTGTCAATAATCTTTCCCCAAAAAGCCTATTCAAACTCATATTCATAAAGGCTTTTCCCTATGCCTGAGATATGTGAAAGAGGGGTATAATGTGATAAGTTCTTATATACGTTGATGATAGACCGTTTTTGATGTGTTGAGATATTTCCACTAACGCAGCTCTAAAGATTACCGATAGAACTGCTTCTTGCCTGTCTTTGCCTGCTCTTGCTTCTAAGATGTTTTCGACTCGGGTTCACTTGAATTTTCGAGTCAACTCGAGTCGAAAGCATCTTAAAACCGAATCAGAGCATCAAGGAAGAGCTCTGGCTTTAGCAAAACCAAGCATTTCATTAACGAGTATTGTAAACACCATATTTCAGATAGCAACCCATAGCCAGACAAAGGGTTGAACCCTGTAAGGACGGTATTTCAGATAGGGTCTCAACGAACAGTCCACAAACAGCCTTCTGTATAAAATCGGGGAAGGCCTGTTTTGATCCGCTTGATTGGGAGTTTGGTTTTGACAAGATCAGGTTCAGATCCCCTTCATAACCAAGGTTTCCCAAGGTTTTTTCAAAGTATAGCTCATCACCAAGCGCTTTTTGCCCAAGAGATTATCCGGCACCTTATCTGCATATTTATCCAAAACAAGATAGGTATCAAAGATGAGCCCAGCCTGCTTGGCTGCGTTTTCCACGATCTTGATTCCTTCTATCACCAAATCCTGCTCGGTAAACTGCATTAGATTCGTATTGCAGATTAGTTCATGCACCTTGAGTTTGGAAGAAGCCTGGAGCATGTCGATCATGGCCAGCACTTCTGCGGTATTGGTGGTAAAAGGCCGGGAGGTATTGACCACCAAACGCGTGTGATAGCCCCGCGTGTTTATAGAATCTTCAAAGCGTCCCAGGGCTCTGCAGCCAGCAGGATCGCCGCCTACATCCAGGATCACCAGGCGGTTCTTGTCTTCGATCGCACCCTTAATCCGGGGTGATATCATCGGTAAATCGGCATGAGAAAAATGCCCCTCGGGGGCTATGACTTCAATGCCTTCCCGGGCAAATTCATCGCGCACATCCCTGCTTCGAAAGTAGGGATTTACCACGTCCAAATCCACCAAAGATACGTTATTGCCAGCAGCTTTTAAACTGCGGGTCAAGTGTATGCCATACTCGCTTTTACCGCTGCCATAGGCTCCGATTATTATGTACATATTCATATTTTAACTCCCAGTTTTCGTAGTTCTTGGATGATTTCTTGGTAAGTTTCGCAAAAGGCGAATGCCAGACCCTTGATCTCTTCATGGAACTTTTTACTGTCTTCATCATAGATCGCCAGGGTCTTCATACCGGCGGCCTGAGCTGCTTGCACTCCGGTGAGGGTGTCTTCGATCGCTATACATTCTGCAGGCCTGAGCTTTAGACCCTTGGCACAGTTCAGAAAAATATCCGGATAGGGCTTGCCCAAAACATCAGCGTCACCGGTGGAAACTGCATCAAAATAATCCCACACTTTATTAAACATCAATGAGCTGCGGGCTAATTCATAAGAATTGCTGGTAGCCAGGCCCAACTTCAGTCCGGCGGCTCTGAGCTGTGGAAGTAGTTTCGCCACACCATCCTTGAGCATCACCGAATTTGCATAATGCTCCGCCACCATCTCAGTCCAGATCTTCATGATTTCGCTGTTGGTTTCTTTTAACGCAAAACGCTCACGGAAATATTGGGCGGTTTGGATGAAACTATTGCCCGAGGGCAGATTGTCAAAGAGGTCTTCAGGCACGGGCACACCCCTGGAGGTGAGAAATTCTTCATCTACTTCTCGCCATAAACCCATGGAATCTATCAAAGTGCCGTCAAGATCAAATATTATCGCTTTTATCTTCATAATAAATTGGAGCGGGAAACGGGGGTCGAACCCGCGACTTCAACCTTGGCAAGGTTGCGCTCTACCACTGAGCTATTCCCGCTAATAATATGGTACCAGAGGCCGGACTTGAACCGGCACGGGCTTATCACCCGAGGGATTTTAAGTCCCTTGTGTCTACCTGTTCCACCACTCCGGCATCTTTAAAATGCCCGGACAGCAGAGCTGCCACGAACTATATACTTGTCAAATTAAAATGGAGGCGACACCCGGATTTGAACCGGGGATGGAGATTTTGCAGACCTCTGCCTTACCGCTTGGCTATGTCGCCTTAAAATCTGGAGCGGGAAACGGGGGTCGAACCCGCGACTTCAACCTTGGCAAGGTTGCGCTCTACCACTGAGCTATTCCCGCTCTGCTATGTTTGAGTACCATAGCCTGAATAGTCCCCTTTTTGTCAATAAAAATCTCATACTTCGAGTTTGGAAAACAAAGAAACTGCTCAAATCAGCCATTCATTTTCAGATGGATTCGTGGGACAAAACACAAATCCGTTAATTTGCCGGTTTGGACCTTGTCATTCATGATCAATGCTTGGTGAATAGAAATAGACTCTTCCCTTGATTGCCACTGTCGTTGCTTAATCAGACAGCTCTTCGGCCTTGGCCGAAAAGATTTCTGCCTCAAAACAGTAGATTCTGCTATCCTTGTCTTGCAAAACCGCTGGCGGCAAGCCGGCTTTCTGGCAAAGCTGGTTCAGGAAAGTCTCCCGGTCCCAGCCCCACTCAGTAGCCACCTGCGGCAGTAGCAACCCGCTGCCCTGGGGATGCTCAATAAACAAGCCATCCCTGCCAACCATAATCTCGGTGAGGTCATGAACAAGCTCCATTTCGCTCAATATCGAAAGCTCTATCTCCAAATCTGGCAATTCATCTTTTCCCAAGGGCGGAAATCTGGGATCACGAAAAGCAGCCGCGATCGCCATTTCCTTCACGGACTCCAGAATGGACTTGTAGCCCACTATATAACCGATGCAGCCCCTGAGCGCTTTATCAATATGCAGACTGACGAATATGCCTCTTTTCTCCTCAAACAGCGGATCCTGAGGGCTTGTGTACTTGCTCCGATACAGCCTGGCATGAATCACGTCATAGGCAAGCTGCAGCAGGCTCTTTTTTTGAATATCACTTAACATAAGATCCTCCTTAAGAAACTATTTTGGCCGCCAGATAACCCACCACCTGCGAATTCATCCCGGATACCTTACCGGGATGGGTGTAATGAATGATTCTGGGCTCGACGGCAGTATAATGCTCGGCAAGCTTGAGCAAGGTCATAATTCCACCAATGCCACAGGCCTCGAGTTTGCCTTTCTGATTCGCATCCCACATACCATCTGCATCCATCTTCATAAAGTACTGCGCCAAGAGACCATCCATTTCTTCTGCAGTTTTGGCATCATGGTAGTGAGAAAGATCGGTAGAAACCAAAACCAGAATCCGGCGGCTGCTGCGGTAAACCACATTGTACAGAATCTCTGCCAGTCTTTCCGCCACGGCCGGGATCTGATTGCCAATCATCACAGGACAGATTTTAAGCTCGGGGAAAAAGTAGCGGAGCAGCGGAAGCTGAATCTCCAAAGAGTGCTCCAGCCGGTGATAGTCCAGATCGATATTCTGCGTACCCTCCGGGCTGATCTGTGCATAAAGATCAGAATCCAGATGCAGATTGCCCAGCGGAGTCTCATATTCACTAAAGGGGGAAACGCTGAAATCAAAGTGATTGCTTTGATGTGAAGGATGCAGCACGATTACCGCATCCAGGGATTCTTTGGCGATGGAGGCCAGACCCAGGCTGGCGCAGCGTCCCGAATAAACATAACCGGCATGGGGAAGTAACAGTCCCAAGCAGCGTTCACTTTCCGGGGCGGGGCTGGCTTCGGTAATCCAGGATTCGATCTGTGATTTGATTTGCTCGGCAAAACGGGGATAAAAGGTACCTGCGTGTACAGTTTTACGGATCATTTCTCGTCCTCCTTATCAGGGCTTGGCAATAGTATTATATGGGTGCCGGCTGCTGCTGCTTCATCATCCAGCTCGAATTTGTCCATGTTTTCTGCCCAAAGAGGGCTCAGCACAGCGATCTTAAGAGCGGGCATAGCGCTTTGCAATCTGGATACAGTTCCCAAAAAGTTACGGGAATGAAAATCTCCATTGAAGTGCAAAACCTGGGCTGCCGGATTCTCTTTCAGCGCAAAAGCAATGCTTTCTGCCATGGTATCATCCTTTATGCATTGCGCCTGATACATCTTCTCAAGGTTTTCTGCTTTCAGAGGATGCGCAGACATGTCGCCCATGGTCTGAAAAAAGACTTTGCGGTAGTCGTCAGCAGGAGCGGTGAGTTTCTCGGCAATAAGGAGTCTCTCTTCCCGGGGCAATTTCCTGACAAAATCCCAACCTTCTTTGGCTGTGCGGCTGGCATAAGGCCGAGGAACATTCGCTGCTACTACCTTTAGTTTGTGCTCTTTGGCAAAGTGGATCAGCGGCTGATAATCTTCATAATTTGACCAGGCTTCACTTAATTTGATAAACTCCGCTTCCGAAATCTCATTTGCCAAATAGGCGTCCATATATTCCTGGCTGTGGCGTTCCCACATCTCAAAAGAGAGAATAAGCGCGCGATCGTCTCTTTGCAATTCTGCCAGCAGCTCTCTTTGCAATTTATGCAGAGGCTTTTCGCCGTGCCATTCACCAAAGAAAATAACATCGTAATTTCGTAAATCTTGGCCCAGTTCCTGCAGTTCAAGTCTGGCTTTAGTTTCTGAGCTTAAGATGGTAATTTCCACAGCAAAAAGCTCACAGGCGACAAGCAACAATAAGCTCATATACCATATCTTTTTCATGTTTGTTCCTCCAGATGATATTCTAATCTACCCGGCCCCTTGTAGCCATCTAAAAATTCTGAGAAGCCCTCAGCTGCTGAAACCGGGACCTTTACTTTTAGTAAAACCCTTTCGCTGTACTCGGCCTCCTCTTCTTCTCCCTTAAGGCTTGCTACCTGATGCCGGATGATATCCAGATAGCTGTATTCAGTATCGATTTGGTAACGCAAATACTCTCGATAAACCAAGAGCTTGGCACTTTCTACTGCCATGGTTGTAGCTGTGGTATAGGCATCGATGAGCCCTTTCACCCCCAGCTTGATCCCCCCATAATAGCGGGTTACGATGGCCAATACTCCCGTTAGTTCGCTCCTGAGCAGGCTGTTCAAAATAGGTTTGCCGGCGGTACCACCAGGTTCCCCGGCATCTGAGTAATATTGAGTTTCAGAGTCACAACCCAAGATATAGGCATAGCAATTGTGCGTGGCATCACTGTATTCCTGCTGATGGCGCTGCAGGATGTTTTGTACAGATTCTGCATCTTCCACCGGAAAGAGAAAAGCGATAAATTCACTGCGCTGAATCTTGATATTGGCTTTAGCGGGTGCTTTTATAGTAGAAGGCATCATTTCACCTTGGGAATATCTTTCCAGCGGGTGGTGTAGCTGGGGCTCAGTTTGGCACGCTTCATCTGCCATTTCTTAATGATTCCGCTGCTGGCGTACTGCACGGTGTTGCGTCCATGCCGGCAATTTAGTTTATCGATCGCACACATCAGTTGTCCTCGTTGGTCATCCAGATAATTAGTTTCCAGAAAACTTAAGGGGATATCCGCTTCGGCTATAATATCGGTGAGCATCACTCCGGCTTTTTTATATTCAAAGCCTGGTAGCCACAGCTCTCTTAAAAGCTCGATAGCCTTTTGAATCATATCCGGAGTATATGCCGTGGGTGGAAAGAGGCTGGTAGACATAGAATTGTTGTATTGGGGACCTTCCTTAAAGCGGTTTGTGGAGAGAAAGACCATCATGTGCCCGGCCACGGATTTCTGCTCCCTGAGCTTTTCTGCGCTGCTGGTCACATAAGTGGAAATGGCTTCTTCCAGCTCACCTAAATCTGAAACCTGTTTGCCAAAAGATCTGGAGGTGACAATGCTCTTCTTGGGCACTGGTGCATCCTCAATCTCGATACAGGCATAGCCTCGGAGTTCCAAAACTGTCTTGTACCCCACCACCGTCAAATAGTGCTTGATGAATTTGTCGTCTGCATTTTTGAGCTCTAAAGCATTCGCTATCCTATTTTGTGATAAAAACTTCTCATATTGCCTGCCAATGCCCCAGACATCTCTCGTTTTAATACGTTTCAGCGCCTCTTCAATGCGCTGTTCATCCAAAATACATAAAGCATCACGATAAGCAGATATTTTCTTGGCATGGTGGTTGGCAATTTTAGCCAGAGTCTTGCTCTTTGAAATCCCTATAGAGATAGGAATGCCGGTAAAGCGATATACAGTACGTCTAAGGCGGCGACCCCACTCTTCCCAATCCCGGGTCCGCATACCGGTCAGAACCAAAAAGGCTTCATCTATGGAGTAGATCTCCAGATCCGGTGAGAACTTGCTTAGCACATCCATCACCCGGGAACTGAGATCGCCATACAGAGCGTAATTTGAAGAAAGCAGCTCTCCCCCATTCTTCTTGATCAAGGCCTCATATTTGAAACCGGGAGCACCCATGGGAATATTCAAGGCTTTGATTTCTTTGCTGCGGGATACTATGCAGCCGTCGTTGTTGGAAAGAACAGCCACTGGAATATTGTG
Source organism: uncultured bacterium (assembly GCA_964293715.1). Taxonomy (GTDB): domain Bacteria; phylum Cloacimonadota; class Cloacimonadia; order Cloacimonadales; family Cloacimonadaceae; genus UBA5456. Next base: position 10,519 of record CAXZAB010000061.1, read on the forward strand.
CAGACGGGGATTAAAGACTCTTTCGCAAGAGACGTAAAAGTTGTTGCAATCCACGAGTGCAATTATCTGATTATGATCAAGTCCTGTGCTATCCATATTTATCCTTTTAAATGTCAGGATATCTATGCGCTCTGGTTTGTCAAGCAGGACGGAGGGGGTGGGGTTTTATCGTTGTAGAGTTTTAGGGTTTTAAGGTTGGAGGAGAATCTATCCTCAGGTACGCAGGCTATAGGCTTTCTTTCAATAAAACTAAAGAAGTGTCTCGCTTAAGCAACATAGTTACGACAAGCTAAGAAACTGCCGTAACGTTAAAACGCTAAAACCCCAAAACGTTAAAACCTTTTATAGACAAAAAAAGGCGTCAGCGATGGCGACTACCTACTCTCCCACACAGTTGCCCATGCAG